>NZ_JBJJBV010000073.1:0-24881 GCF_045446735.1 Nocardiopsis protaetiae | reverse complement strand
CGGCCGGTCCGCCGCCCGCGCGGCGGTCAGAGGGTGCCGGGCGTCTTGCGGGTGGCGACGTTCATCCGGTTCCACGTGTTGACGGTGAAGACGAGGGCGATCAGCCGGGCCAGTTCCGGCTCGGGGAAGTGCCGGGCGGCCTCGTCGTAGACCGCGTCGGGGACGCCCTGGGGCAGCAGGGTGACGGCCTCGGTCAGGGCCAGGGCGGCCCGCTCCTTCTCGGTGAAGAGGCTGGACTCCTGCCAGGCGGAGAGCTGGTAGATGCGCGCCTCGGTCTCGCCCTCCTTGCGGGCGTCGGAGGTGTGGTAGTCGATGCAGTAGGCGCAGCGGTTGATCTGGGAGGCCCGGATCTGCACCAGTTCGAGGAGGACGGGGTCGAGCCCCCTGCGGGCGGCGGTGTCGAGGGCCAGGACGGCTTTGAAGACGTCGGGGGCGACGTCGGCGTAGTTCATGCGCTGGGGTACCTGGAATGTGGTCATGGCTCGACCGTAGGACCGGGAAAGACCCGGGATATGGTTCATTTCCATGGCGGAATCAGAGGTCAATCCGACCGGTTCGGACCTCCACCTGGACCTGTCCGGGGAGGGGAGCGTGCGCTCCCGGTTGATGGGCGCGCTGCGCGAGGCGGTGCGTTCGGGGCGGCTGGCCCCGGGTACCCGGCTGCCGCCGTACCGGGGGCTGGCCGCGGATCTGGGCGTCGCCCGCAACACGGTCGCCGAGGCGTACGCGGAGCTGGTCCAGGAGGGCTGGCTGACCGCCCGGCAGGGTTCGGGGACCCGGGTGGCCCGGCGGGTGGCGCCGCTGCGGCCGGACCGGCCGGACCGGGTGGACGACCCGCGGGGCCTCCCCCGCCGCCGGGTCCTGCACGACCTGGCGCCGAGTTCGCCGGACGCCTCCGCGTTCCCCCGTTCGGCGTGGCGCGCGTCGGTGCGCCGCGCCCTCACCGAGGCGCCCAGCGAGGCGTTCGGCGCCGGGGACGTGCGCGGCCGGCCGGAGCTGCGGACCGCGCTCGCCGAGTACCTGGCGCGCGCCCGGGGTGTGCGCACCGACCCGGAGCGGATCGTGGTCTGCTCCGGGTTCGCCCACGCCCTGATGCTGCTGGGGCGGGTGGTGGAGGGCGCGGTCGCGGTGGAGTCCTTCGGGCTGGGCTACCACCGGGAGCTGGTCGCGCAGGCGGGGCTGCGCACGGTGCCGCTCACGGTCGACGCGGGCGGTGCCCGGGTCGGCGAGCTGGCGGGGTCGGGTGCCGCGACGGCGCTGCTGACGCCCGCCCACCAGTTCCCGCTGGGCGGGGCGCTGCTCCCCGAGCGCAGGGCCGAGGTCATCGACTGGGCCCGGGCGCGCGGCGGGCTGCTGATCGAGGACGACTACGACGGCGAGTTCCGCTACGACCGGCGGCCGGTGGGCGCGGTCCAGGGGCTGGCCCCGGAGCGGGTCGTGTACATCGGCTCGGTCGGCAAGAGCCTGTCGCCCGCGCTGCGGCTGGGGTGGATGGTGCTGCCGGGGTTCCTGGTGGACCGGGTGCTCGCCGCCAAGGGGCCGCGCGAGGTGTGGTCGGGGGTGGTCGACCAGCTCACCCTGGCCGATTTCATCTCCTGCGGCTCCTACGACCGGCACCTGCGCCGCATGCGGCAGCGGTACCGGCGGCGGCGCGACCTGCTGACGGACACGCTCGCCCGCCGCGTGCCGGGGGTCCGGGTCGGCGGTATCGCGGCGGGCCTGCACGCCGTCCTGGAACTCCCCGAGGGCGGTGAGGCCGCGGCGCTGCGTGCGGCCCGCCGCCTGGGGCTGGCCGTCGACGGGCTGGCGGACTACCGGCACCCCGACAGCGCGATGCCGCCCCGCGAGGGGCTGGTCGTCGGGTACGGGACCCCGCCCGAACACGCCTTCCCGGCCGCCGTGGACGCCCTGTGCCTGGCCCTGTCCGGCACGGGCTGAACCGCCGCCGGACCAGCGCTGATCCACCGCCGGACCAGCGCTGTACCGACACGGACTTTCGACCCTCGTCGAAACCCTGGCCAGTGCCCCCTGTGACCGGGGAGGGTGGTGTCAGGCGGCCCGGCGAACACGGCGCCGGATCCCGACTCGGACCGCCGACCACCGGAAGAGAGAGCCGATCATGCCGCAGTACTTCCTCACCATCCCGCACGACACCGCCGAAGAGCCCACGATGGAGTCGATGCAGGACATGGACCCCGCCGAACTGGAGGCCGTGATGGCCGCGGTCGGCGCCTTCAACGCCGCGCTCGTCGAGGCGGGCGCCTTCGTCCACGCCGGCGGCCTGCACCCGCCGTCGAGCGCGATCACCGTCGACGCCACCGGTTCGGAGGTCGAGCGCACGCCCGGCCCGTTCGTCGACGCCACCGAGTACGTCGGCGGGTTCTGGATCATCGAGGCCCCGGACGAGAAGACCGCGGTGGGCTGGGCCGAGCAGTGTTCCGCCGCCGTGCAGTCGCGCATCGAGGTCCGCGCCCTCCAGGAGGCGCCGGAGTAGGCGCCGGAGCAGGCCCCGCGGCTACTCCGCCGACGAGGCCGTTCGGTCGGAGGTTCCCGGACCGAAAGGCGAACCACGCGATCGCCGCGGGGAACAGCGGTGCGCAGGCCCGCGCCGCCCCGCGGCGGGGCCCGCACCGGCGGCGCCGTGGGCGCTCAGTGCAGTGCCTTCTCGAACCACAGGTGGGCGTACGGCTCGTCGTTGAACGCGTCGACCTCGGTGAACCCCGCGCCCCGGTACAGCCCGATGGCCTCGGTGAGGGTCCGGTTGGTCTCCAACCGCAGGGTGCGTATCCCCCGCCCGGCGGCCTCCTCCTCCATGCGTTCGAGCAGGCGGCGGCCCAGCCCGAGCCCGCGCACCTCGGGCGCCGTCCACATGCGCTTGACCTCGGCGGTCGAGGTCCCGGGGTGCAGCTTCAGGGCCCCGCACCCCACCGGTGCCCCGTGGAGGGTCGCGACCAGGAGCAGTCCGCGCGGCGGTGACATCTCCTCGTCGCTCGCGGAGATGCTCCGCCCGGGGTCGAACCCGGTCTCGAACCGCCGCTCCAGTTCGGCGAAGTAGGAGCGCAGACAGAACCGGGCGTCCGAGCCGCGCGGGTCGGCCGCCCCGATGCGGACCTGTGCGGACAGCAGCAGCCGTTCCACCTCGCCCATCGCGGCCACCAGCCGCTCCCGCCGGGCGGGGTCGAGGGGTTCCAGGATGGACGCCGCCAGGTCGTCGGAGGCCAGGTCGAGGACGCCTTGCTCCGCCGTCCCGGCCGGGGTGGGCCGCACCCGGCGCACCCGGCCGTCGCCGGGGCCGGTGTCGGTGGTGACCAGGCCGTCGGCCTCCAGCCGCCGCAGCTGCCTGCTCAGGTATCCGGAGTCGAGCCCGAGCCGGGAGCGCAGCACCCGCACCTCGGCGCCGTCGGCGATCTCCCACAGCAGCCGGGCCAGGCCCAGCGGCCGGTCCCGGGAGAGGTAGGCGTCGTTGAGCGCGCCCACCCGCTGGGTCACGGTCCGGTTGAACCGGCGGACGCCGTCGATCTGGTCGCGTGGGATCCGTTCAGCCTCCATTCCTCTGACTCTAGTCAGAGAAGTCGCCCGGGGGAATCCCCGGCCGGGCACGCCCCCGGTGGTCTCCGCCGGCGCCGCGATCGGCCCCGGCCTGCGGAGCGGCCGGAACCCGACCGGGGCACATCCCGTTTTCGGGTTTTGTCGATTTAGGGGGATGTCGCCCCGGTCCGGGCCGGGGGACAGTGGGTATGACCACATCCCAGGCCAATGACAGCCACATCGGCCGTGTGAGAACACATCCCCTGTCCCCGACCCGCCGCGCTCCGGGTTCGAGTCACAGCCACACCCCGGGTCCTCAGGGCCCGGCATCCCTTTCCCGGACCGCGGCGCTCGGCCGCTGTCCCGGGCCTGCCGTCACGCCGGACCCCGTGTCCGGCGGCGAAGGAAAGAAGGTGATGACATGCGGTTGAGTTTCGCCCGCTCCGATGATCCGAACGACGGGCGGGTGGCCGTGACACCGGAGACGGTGTCCGTCCTGATCCGCCACGGAGTCGATGTCGAGGTCGAGACGAGGGCCGGGGAGAAGGCCGGCCACTCCGACGACGCCTACATAGAGTCCGGTGCCGCGATCGTCCCGGGGGAGGACCTGTTCGCCCGGGCCGAGGTCGCGGTCTCGGTCGTCCCGCCGTCCGTGGACCGGTTGGCCACCATGGCCGAGGGCTCCCTGCTCATCGGGCTGCTGCGCCCGGTGCACGCCGTGGACGCCGCCCGCGTCCTGGTGGAGCGCAAGGTCACCGCGCTGGCCATGGAGCTGGTGCCGCGCACCAGCCGGTTCCAGCCCATGGACGCGCTGTCCTCCCAGGCCGGGGTGGCCGGGTACAAGGCGGTGCTCATGGCGGCCGACCGGATCGACAAGATGTTCCCGCTGGCGATGACCGCGGCGGGCACCATCCGCCCGGCCGAGGTCGTGGTCCTGGGCGTGGGGGTGGCGGGCCTCCAGGCCATCGCGACCGCCCGCAGGCTGGGCGCCGCGGTCAAGGCCAACGACGTGCGGGCGGCCGCCGCCGGCGAGGTCCGCTCGCTGGGCGCCGACTTCGTGCACATCCCCGGGGTCACCGACCAGGAGGGCGGGGCGTACGCCAAGGCGCTGGGCGCGGACCTGGCCCGGGCCCAGCACGAGGCGCTGGCGCCCCACGTGGCGCGGGCCGACGCCGTCGTCTGCACCGCGCAGATCCCCGGCCGGCGGGCCCCGGTGCTGCTCACCGAGGAGATGGTGGACGCGATGCCGCCCGGCTCGGTGGTCATCGACCTGGCCGCGGAGGACGGCGGTAACTGCGCCCTGACCGACCCCGGCGGCGAGGTGACCGAGCACTCCGGGACCCGGGTGGTCCCGGTCCCGCAGGCGGCCCGGCTGCTGCCCCGGGAGGCCAGCGCCCTGTACGCGCGCAACATCGCCCACCTGGTGGAGCACCTGGTCGGCGAGGACGGCGCCCCGTCGCTGGACCACGACGAGGAGCTGCGCTCCATGGTCCTGGTCCGGGACGGCGAGGCCGTGCACGGGCCCACCGCCCGGGCCCTGGACGACGACAGCCACGTGGGGACGGTCCGATGACGGCGACGGCGACACTCATCCTCTCGGTCTACGTGTTCGTGCTGGCCGCGTTCCTCGGGCACGAACTGCTCACCAAGGTCCCTCCGATGCTGCACACCCCGCTCATGTCGGGGGCCAACGCCATGTCCGGGGTGGTCGTCATTGGCGCCCTGGTGCTGGCGGGGACCACCACCGGGGCGGTCGCGACGTTCTTCGCGGTGGCGGCGGTCGCGCTGGCCACCGCCAACGTGGTCGGCGGCTTCATGGTCACCGACCGGATGCTCGGCAGCTTCACCACCGGAAGGGATCGCGGATGAACACCTCGCTCGGTGCCGCCGAGTTCGCGCTGCTGGCCTACCTGGTCCCGGTGGCGCTGTTCGTGATCGGCCTCAAACGCCTGGCCCGGGTGCGCACCGCGCGCCGGGGCAACCTCATGCTGGCGACGGGCATGCTGCTGGCGGTCGTGGTCACCCTGGTCGAACAGGGCCGGGTGGACTACGTGTGGATCATCGTGGGCCTGCTGGTCGGGGCGGCGATCGGCGCCGTCACGGTGATGCGGGCCTCGGCGACCTCCATGCCGCAGGTCGTCGCCCGCTTCAACGGGTTCAGCGGCGCCGCCGCGGCGCTCATCGGCCTGGCCCTGTTCTGGGACGCGGTGGTCACCCCGGACGAGGGCGCGGCCCTGGGCTCGCTCGGCGTGCTGGAGTCGCTGTCGCTGGCGGTGTCCGTGATCATCGGCGCGATCACCTTCTCCGGGTCGGTGCTGGCCGAGGCCAAGCTGTGGGGCCGCCTGGGCGGCCTCACCCGCATCCCGGGGCGGGTGGTCCTGCTGGTCGCCACCGGTGTCCTGGGCGTGCTCGCCGCGGGCGTCGCGGTCGCCGCCGACGACGTCCGGCTGGGCGCGGCCGCGCTGATCGCGCTGCTGGTGCTGTCGCTGGCCGCGGGTGTGTTCGCGGTGGCCCCGGTGGGCGGCGCGGACATGCCGGTGATGATCTCCCTGCTGAACTCGGTGTCGGGGCTGGCGGTGGCGGCCAGCGGGTTCGCGATCGGCAACACGATGCTCATCATGGGCGGGATCATCGTCGGCGCGGCCGGGCTGATGCTCACCAGGATCATGTGCGCGGCGATGAACCGCAGCCTGCTCGGCGTGTTCGCGGGCGGCCTGGGCGACGCCGCGCAGGTCGGCGACGGCCAGGAGACCTACGACCACGTGGTGTCCTCCGACCCGGAGGAGGCGGCGATGGTGCTGGAGGTGGCCCGCAGCGTGGTGATCGTCCCGGGCTACGGCCTGGCGGCGGCCCGCGCCCAGCAGTCGGCGGCCGACCTCGCGGACGCGCTGGCCGAGCGCGGTGTGCGGGTGCGGTTCGCGATCCACCCGGTGGCCGGGCGCATGCCCGGGCACATGAACGTGGTGCTGGCGGAGGCCAACGTCCCCTACGAGCGGCTGGTCGAGATGGAGGCGATCAACCGGGACTTCGGCGACACCGACGTGGTCATCGTGGTGGGCGCCAACGACGTGGTCAACCCGGTGGCCAAGGCGGCCTCGGGGTCGCCGATCGCGGGCATGCCGATCCTGGAGGTGGAGAACGCCCGGCGGGTGATGGTGGTCAAGCGGAGCCTGTCGGCGGGCTACGCGGGCATCAAGAACGAGCTGTTCGAGCGCGACAACTGCACGATGCTGTTCGGGGACGCCAAGCAGGTCCTGGACGACCTGGTCAGGGAGCTGAAGGCGGGCATCCCGGCCTGAGCGGAGGTGGGGCCGGGGTGACGCGTGTTCACTCCGGCCCGCCTTATCCGAATTAGTCGCTATTGGAGTGTTTGGCGGATAGGCGAGAAAAAGGCGCGTTGAGGTTCCGTGTCAGGGTCGAATGCGGATTTCGCGTGTGCACCGTGAAGAATCTTTTCGGTTACTGATCGGTAGGGACCGGGAGGGCGTCGGACCCGTGCGAAATGGGTGACCTGCGGGGTTGCGGAGTGTGTGTGCCGCGAGGGCCGCATAGTCCGTTCGGGGGGTGTCAGGGGCGAGTGGCCCGCTTCGGTGAGGTCTGTCCGACCCGGGACGTACGCCCGTCGGTCCGGGCGAAATCGCAGGTCATCCGGCTTGTCGTGGAATGGTGCGAGTGGAGTCTTTCGCTGGGGTCGCGGTGGTCCCCTTCTCCGATGTGGTGTAACTCTCCGTGTGTGTATGATGACACTCCATCTAGGTGCAATGGTCCTACTGGGCCATATGAGAAATAGGCCAGTTGGGGTCTGTTGGTGAACTGAGACGATCCGTAGTTTCGACACCAGCGACAACGAGGAAGACAGCGCGCCGAAACGATCGACCCCCGAAGTCGGCCCGGGCGGCCCCCCGCCCGGATACGTTCCCGCCCTCGGATTCGGCCCGCGTCCTCCTCCCCCGCCGGTGCTCACCGGCCGGCGGGTTTTCCGATCACCACACATGCTGATCTTGGGAGTGGGGCAACATGTGGAATGAGAAGATGGCGGCCCGTGCCAAATGCCGGGAGATCGACCCGGACGCCCTGTTCGTCCAGGGAGCGGCCCAGAACCGCGCCAAGTTGATCTGCCGGGGCTGCCCGGTCCGCACCCAGTGCCTCGCCGAGGCGCTGGACGGCCGCATCGAGTTCGGTGTCTGGGGAGGCATGACCGAACGCGAGCGGCGGGCCCTGCTGCGTCGGCGCAAGGACGTCACCAGCTGGTACGACCTGTTGACCAGCGCCGAGCGCCGCTACGAGGAGGACCGGGACCGCCAGGAGGCCCCCGACGCGGAGACGGCCCCCGTCACCGCGCGACTGTAGAATCCGGGGTCGCGTGGGAGGACGCGGCCCGCACCCGACGCGCCGGACACGGCGCGGGGGCCGGGGAGGGAGAGCCCCGGCGGGGACCGGGCACGGCCGGCGGCCGTGCGGAGGGACGGTGCCACCCCCTACGAAGGTCGAGGTCCGCACCCACGAAGGTCGGCCCTCGGGGAACGGCGGATCAGGGGATCCTCAGGGACGATCCCGATACCGGACGACCTTTTCGTCGCGCATCATGGAGGGAGTGCGGCCGTTGCGGTCGCACTCCCAGCGCGGGGGAGAGGGAAGTGGTCGTGCAGGAACCTCAGCACCCTGTGAGGCGCCCCTGGGAGCGCCCACAGCCTCAGATCCGGCTGACCCATGCAGACAGAGACGCCGTGACCGAAATCCTTCGGGAGGCCTACGGCAAGGGTCAGCTCGACGAAGACGAGTTCGAGGAGCGTCTCGACCAGGCCATGCGCGCCAAATACGGCGCGGACCTGGAACCCCTCACCCTGGACCTGGGACTCACCCCGCAGGGCCGTCCGGCCACGCCGGCCGCCCGGGCCGCCACAGGCTCCCGGCCGGGCGGGAACCCCGAGAGCACGGCCGTGGAGCGCGTGGTCGCCGGGGCCGCCCACGCGGGCAACTACTTCTTCCCGGTCGTCGCCCCGCTGGTCCTGTTCCTGGCGTCCGCGAACATCTCGCCGTACGTCCGCCGCCAGGCGCTGGAATCGCTCAACTTCCAGCTGGCCTGCATCATCGGCTCGGTCCTGAGCCTGGTGACCATCTGGCTGGTGATCCCGGCGTTCTTCCTGATCGCCCTCGTCGTGGGCTGGGCCGTCCTCCCGGCCATCGGCACCGTCGTCGCCCTCACGGGCAAGGACTGGCGCTACCCGATGCCCGGCCGGTTCCGCCTCGTCAAAGACGACTAGGGCACAGGGCGGGACCGACCGGGGACACCGGGCAGGCCGGGCGAACGCCGGACGGGAGCACGGGCGGGACCACATCGTCCCGGCCCGGCACCCACCGGTCCGCCGAGTCCGCTAACCAGCGGACCGGCCGTTGTCCTTCGAGCGGTCGCCCGCGGCGGCCTTGACCGCCTCCTTGGCGTCCTTCGCCTTCCGAGCGGCGGCACCGGCCTTCTCGCCGGCCTTCTCCGCGACCGTTC
The DNA here is from genome assembly GCF_045446735.1 of Nocardiopsis protaetiae. Classification (NCBI taxonomy): domain Bacteria; kingdom Bacillati; phylum Actinomycetota; class Actinomycetes; order Streptosporangiales; family Nocardiopsidaceae; genus Nocardiopsis; species Nocardiopsis protaetiae. The sequence goes on along the minus strand of NZ_JBJJBV010000073.1, from coordinate 15,853 downwards.
CGGCCTTGTCCTCCAGGTTCTCCCGGGTCTCCCTGACCTGCTCGCGGGCCTGGTCCAGGTGTTCCTGCCACTCGGCGTCCTGCGACGCCTGGCGCATCCGGACCAGCGAGTACACGATGACCCCGCCCACCAGGGCGGCGCCTCCGATCAGGACACCGCGAGGGATGCGGCGTCCGCTGCCGCGCAGGCCGCGCAGCCCGCGCCGTGCGGGCTTGGGGTCGACCCGCTGGGCCGCCGCCGTGAGCAGTCCGGCCACGCGGGGGGCCACGGTGTCCTCGACCCGGTTGGCAGCGGTCTCCAGCCGGGGCGCGGTCCAGCCGCGGGCCTGGAGGAGCGTTCGGGCCGCCTGCTCCCGGGCCTGGTCCGCGTACGGGCCGAGCCGGTCGGCCTGCTCCTTGGCCAGGTCCTGCAGGCGGGCGATGGCCACCTCGGCCTCCTTGCGTGCCTTGCGACGCTTTGCAGTGATAGGCACGTCGTCAGCTCCTTCGGTCGTTCACCGATTTCATGCGGTCGCACCCGGTGCGGCCGACGGTGGATGCCGACGGCTCGTGTCCGGGCTTCCCGTCGTCCTTCCCCGTTATCCGGGTGTTATCTCAACATACGTCCTCTCCGTCGGCGATCGGCGTTTCGACACCGCCGACGGGGTACGTCCGGAACACGGTGTGAACCGTGCATAACGTGACGTGCAGGACGTTCTCCCCGGTCTCGCCGGGTTCCGCCGAACCCCGTGTGTCGGACGGGTAACGTGATCTCGTCAACGAAGTCGACCGAAAGGCACTCAGGTGTCGGACTCCAAGGGCCAGCCGACCGCTCGGCTGAACACCTCCAAGGGAACCATCGTCATCCGGCTCTTCGAGGAGGAGGCGCCCGAGACGGTCGCCAACTTCATCGGCCTGGCCGACGGCTCCAAGCCGTGGATGGACCCCGCCACCGGCAAGCCCGGCAACGGCAGCCTCTACGAGGGCACGATCTTCCACCGCGTCATCGAGGGCTTCATGATCCAGGGCGGCGACCCGCTGGGCAGCGGTCGCGGCGGCCCCGGCTACACGTTCAAGGACGAGATCCACCCGAACCTGAAGTTCGACCGCCCCTTCCTGCTGGCCATGGCCAACGCGGGTCCGGGCACCAACGGCTCCCAGTTCTTCATCACCGTGGAGAAGCCGTACTGGCTCGACGGCCGCCACACCATCTTCGGTGAGGTCGTCGAGGGCGACGAGATCGTCCAGGCCATCTCCACGGTGGCCACCGACGCCCAGGACCGTCCCCGCGAGGACGTCGTGATCAACAGCATCGAGATCACCCGCTAGCGGCCACGAGAGCGCCCCCTCGGGGGCGCGACCACGGGACACGGGAGCACCCATGGGACCACGGCAGCGCACAGGAGGTAGACCCAGACCATGACCGCCTCTCCCCCGCCGTCCGGCGCCGATCCGGAACCGCAGCGGCCCACCCGGCGCACCTGCTACCGGCACCCCGACCGGGTGACGGGGCTGTCGTGCACCCGGTGCGAACGGCCCATCTGCCCGGACTGCATGACGGCGGCGTCGGTGGGGCAGCACTGCCCCGAGTGTGTCGCCCAGGGCAACCGCGGTGTGCGCAGGGCCAGGACCGTCTTCGGCGGCGGGGTCGTCTCGGCCCCGTACGTCACCTGGACGATCCTGGCGCTGATGGGCGTCGGCTACGTCGCCCAGATGCTCACCGCGGGCTCGCCGCTCAACACCGCCGGTTCACCGCTGGTGGACCGGTTCGGCATGTGGGGCGGCGGGGTGGCCTTCCGCGGGGAGTGGTACCGGCTCATCACCGCGGCGTTCCTGCACGCGGGCCTGTGGCACATCCTGTTCAACGGGTGGGCCATGTACGCCCTGGGGCCGCAGCTGGAGCGGTGGCTGGGTCACGGGCGCTTCCTGGCGCTGTGGGTGCTGGGCGCGCTGGGGGGTTCGGTGCTGACCCTGCTGGCGGCCCCGGACTCGCTGTCCATCGGCGCCTCGGGGGCGATCTTCGCGCTGTTCGGCGCGGTGTTCGTGATCGGCCGCAGGCTCGGGCTGGACGTCCGGATGGTGGCGCTGCTGATCGGCATCAACCTGGTCGTCACGTTCGTGTTCCCGAGCATCTCCTGGACCGCCCACATGGGCGGTCTGGCCGTCGGCCTGCTGCTGGGTGCGGTCTACGCCCACCTGCCCGGCAGGTCGGCCACCCCGCGCACCAGGAACCTCGTCCACACCGGGGCGCTGGTCCTGCTGGCGGTGGTGCTGGCCGGGCTGGTGCTCGCGTCCCCGGACCTGCTGATGGCGCTGTACCTCTGATGGTCCTGTGCCTCTGACGGCGCCGTACTTCTGACGGGGCCGTACGTCGGCCGAGCCCGCCGTGCACACCGAAGGCCCCGGAGCACCGCTCCGGGGCCTTCGCGCATCCGCGACCTTCGCACATCCGCGGCCGGCCCGACCCGGGCGCGGGCAGCATGAAGAGAGCCGCCCGCTCTCATGGGGGGCGACCCGCGATCACGCAGAGAAGGTCAGTGCCAGCGGGTGGCCAGGATGATGGCCACGATGATGCCGGAGAAGCCGATGGCCAGGTTCCAGTTGCCGAGGTCCTGCATGTAGGGCACGAACTGCCCCGCGATGTAGAAGACCGCGATCCACAGGATGCCCAGGATGAAGAAGCCCAGCATGGTCGGCACCAGCCAGCGCGGTGTGACCTTGGGCTGCTCCTTCGAAGGAGGCGGCGTGTAGACGACCTTCTTCTTGCGATCGTTGCGGGACTTGGGCACGGTCGCTGCTCCAGTACGGGTGGGGCCGGTGATAACGGAAACACAGTCTATGCCCAGCACGTACCCCGCCGTCACCCCGGGGACGGGCACGAGACGGCTACGAACGGCGACGGGGCCGCCCATCAGGGCGACCCCGTCGTTGTCCGGTTCCGGCCGGTCCTCAGTCCCGCAGCGTCGGCGCGAACACGAACCCGTTCTGCTCCTGCTCCCCCTCGCCGTTCTCCGGCGGGGTCTCCTCGCCGTTGTCCGGCGGCGTCGGCGGGTCGGTGTCCGTGGGCGGGTCGGGCTGCTGGGCCGGGGCGATCGCCACCGTCACGGTGACCGTCGTGCCCGGGGCCACCTCCTGGTTGGCGCCGATCGACTGGCTGACGACCGTGTTGGGCGGGTTGTTGGCGTCCTCCACCTCGTGGAAGGAGGCCGTCAGGCCGCGCTCGCGCAGGGCCGACTCCGCCTGCTCGCGGGTCATCCCCACCAGGTCGGGGACCGTCGCGTTGCCCGGGCCGCTGGAGATGAAGAGCCGGATCTCGCTGTTCGGGGCGACCTCGCTGCCCGCGCCCGGGTCGGTGTTGATCGCCGTCCCCGACGCGATGGTGTCGTGGTTCTGCTGCTCGACGATGACGTTCGTGAACCCGGCCTCGTCGAGCGTGTTCTGCGCGTCGGTCTGGCTCTGCCCCTCCACGGAGGGGATCTCCTGGGCGTCGGGGCCGCTGGAGACGTACAGGGTGACCGTCTGGTCCAGCGGGATCTCCTCGCCGGCGGGCGGGTCGGTCTCCGCGACCGTCCCCTCCTCGACCTCGGCCTCGGCGCGCTGCTCGACCTTGACCGCGGTGAACCCGGCCTCCTCCAGCTCGGCCCTGGCGTCCTCGGCCGAGTCCCCGACCACGTCGGGCACCGCCAGCGTCTCGGCCTCCCCCGGCCCCCGGCTCATCAGGAAGACCACCAGGATGATCGAGGCGATGACACCCAGGCCGAGCAGGGACCACAGCACGATCTTGCCCGTGTTGTTCTTCTTCTCGTCCGGGTAGTCGTCGTAGTCGTCGTCGTAACCGTCGTCGTAGCGGTCCCCGTACCGGTCGCCCGCCGGCGGCAGCGTCGTGGTCGCCCCGGCGGCGGCCATCGCCATGGTGCCCGCCTGGGTGGGCATCCCGGCCAGCCCGCGCTGGATGTCGGCGCGCATCTCCGCGGCGCTCTGGTACCGCTGGTCGCGGTCCTTGGCCATCGCCCGCAGGGTGATGTCCTCCAGCCACTCCGGCACCTGCGGGTCCACCTGGGACGGCGGCACCGGCTCCTCGCGGACGTGCTGGTAGGCGATGGACACGGGGGAGTCGCCGGTGAACGGCGGACGGCTGGTCAGCAGCTCGTAGAGCACGCACCCGGTCGAGTAGATGTCGCTGCGCGGGTCCACCCGCTCGCCGCGCGCCTGCTCCGGGGAGAGGTACTGGGCGGTGCCGATGACCTGGGAGGTCTGGGTCATGGTCGCCTGGTTGTCGTCCATGGACCGGGCGATGCCGAAGTCCATGACCTTGACCTCGGCGTTGCGGGTCAGCATCACGTTCGCGGGCTTGATGTCCCGGTGGACGATCCCGTTGTCGTGGCTGTACTCCAGCGCGCGCAGGATGCCGTCGACGAGCTCGGCGGAGCGCTCCGGCAGGAGTCGGCGGTCGTCGTCGAGGAGTTCCTTGAGGGTGCGGCCGTCCACGTACTCCATGACGATGTACGGGATCGAGAGCCCGTCGATCAGGTCCTCGCCGGTGTCGTAGACGGCGATGATCGTGGGGTGGTTGAGGGAGGCCGCGGACTGGGCCTCCCGGCGGAAGCGGGCCTGGAACACGTGGTCGCGGGCCAGGTCGTGCCTGAGCGTCTTGACGGCGACCAGCCGGTCGAGTCTCAGGTCTCGCGCGCGGTAGACCTCGGCCATGCCGCCGCGCCCGACGATGCCGTCGAGTTCGTAGCGCCCGCCGAAAAGCCGGGGTTGGGACATGTCGTGTACTGATCCTTGTTCTGGGCCCGCGTGCGGACCTTCTTACTCCGAGCGTCTCACGCTCATGGCCTCGTCACGGTGTCTTCACTGCCGGGCGGGGGGTCCTCGCCACCCGGGTCGGGCGGTTCAGGATCGGTCTCGCCGTCCGTGGGCTCCCCGTCCCCGTCGCCCGGGGGCGTCTCGGTGTCGGTCTCCCCGTCGGTGGGCTCCGGGGTGTGACTGGGGACCTCTTCGGGGGTGGTCGGCGTGTACTGGGGTGTGTCGTACTCGGGGACGACGGGCACGTCGGTGTACTCGTCCTCCTCGGGCTCGGGAGAAGGGCTGGAGGTGGGCCTCTCGATGACGACGGGCGGATCGTCGTTGCGCACGTTGTCCGCACCGTCGGTCGGGTTGCCGCTCAGGAAGAAACCGCCCAGGACGGCGGCGACGATCAGGACCGTCGCGCCGACCGCGGCGAGGATGACCGGAAGCCCCACTCGCCGTTGGGACGCCAGCCTAGCGGAGTCGTCCTCCTGACCAGGAGCGACGGTCTGCTGTCCGGTGGTGCGCCGGGGGGTGACCCCGGTGGTGCGCCCGGAGTCGGGGACCGCGGCCACGACCCGGGTGGCGGCCACCCCGCCGGCGAACCCGGCGGAGGGCGTCGGCGGCCCGGTGCCCGCGTCGGAGCGGATGACCGCGGCCATGTGCGCGACCTCGCCCGCGGAGGCGGGCCGGTCCTCGGGGTCCTTGGACAGCAGCAGGAACACGAGTTCGTCGAGGTCGTCGGGAACGTGCTCGGGCAGCGACGGCGGCTCGTCTCGGGTGTGCGCCAGGGCCAGGGCGACCGGGCTGTCGCCGGTGAACGGCGGCTCCCCGGCCAGGCACTCGTAGGCGACCACACCGAGCGCGTACAGGTCCGAGGCCCCGGTGGCGGGCCGGCCCGACGCCTGCTCGGGGGAGATGTACTGGGCGGTCCCCATGACCATGCCGGTCTGGGTCAGGGTGACCGACATGTCGCCGCGGGCGATGCCGAAGTCGGTGAGCTTGAGCCTGCCGTCCCCGGTGACCAGCAGGTTGCCCGGCTTGATGTCGCGGTGCACCACCCCGCGGGCGTGCGCGGCGGCCAGCGCCTGGGCGGCCTGGCCGATGAAGTCCAGGGTCTCGTCGGGGGTGAGCCCGCCGCGCTCCTTGAGGACCTGGGAGAGGGGCTCGCCCACCACCAGCTCCATGATGAGGTAGGCGCGGCCGTCCTCCTCCCCGTAGTCGAAGACCTGGGCGATGCCGGGGTGGGAGAGGCCCGCCGTGATCCGCCCCTCGGTGCGGAACCGCTGTCTGGCGGTGGGCTCGGCCATCTGCGCCGGGTGCAGGAGCTTGACCGCGACGGGCCGGTTGAGCAGGGTGTCGGTGGCCTTCCAGACCGTGCCCATGCCGCCGGAGCCGATCTGCTCCTCAAGTCGGTAACGGTCGCTGAGAACGGTCCCGGTGAGTCCACCGGGACCGTTCTGGGAAGAAGGTTCGTAGGTGCCCACTACAGAACCACTGCCTCCATCAGTGCTCGTGCGACCGGGGCCGCGAATTCGTTACCGCTGCCGCCGCCGAACTCCACCACGACGGCCACCGCGATCTGCGGGTCGTCCGCCGGGGCGAACCCGATGAACCAGTTGTGGGTCGGGGTGTCGGGGCCGGTCTCCGCGGTACCGGTCTTGCCGGCCACCTCGATGCCCGGGATGGCGGCGTTCTGGCCGCTGCCCTCGGGAGCGGTGGTGACCAGGACCATCATGTCCGTGAGCGTCTCCGCGGTGCTGGCGCTGACCGCCTCGGAGTAGACCTCCGGGGAGGTCTGGGTGATCACCGACAGGTCGGAGTCGCGCACCGAGTCCACCACGTAGGGTCGCATGACGTCGCCGCGGTTGGCGACCCCCGCCGCGACCATGGCCATCTGTAGCGGGGTGGCCTCGATGGTGCCCTGGCCGATGCCGTTGCGGCCGAGGATGTTGTTGTCGGTCTCCACCGGGGCGTTGCTGGGGACCACCGACAGCGGGACCCTGAGCTCCTCCTCCGAGTTGAACCCGAACGCCGTCGCCTGCTCGCTGAGCGTCTCGCCGCCCATCGCGATCGCCCAGTTCGCCATCGAGGTGTTGCACGAGATCTGGATCGAGTGCGCCAGCGTGTCGGGCTGGCCGCCGTTGCAGCTGCCCATGGCGTTGCGCAGGTCCGCCCCCAGCGGGAGGACGTCCGGGGCCTCCTGGGTGGTGTCCGCGGTGGCGCCCAGGTTCTCGATCGCCGCCGCGGCGGTGACCACCTTGAACGTCGAACCCGGGGCGTAGCGCTCGTTCAGCGCCCGGTTGAGCAGCGGCTTGCGCTCGTCGCCCTCCAGGGCGACGTACGCGGCGGTGGAGTCGTTCGGGTTGTTGATGTCCACGACCGGGTTGGGGTCGTAGGACGGGTAGGAGATCGCGCCCAGGATCGCCCCGGTCTTGGGGTCGATCGCGACCGCCGCGCCGTTGCGGCCGCCCAGGGCGTCGAACGCGTCGTACCCGGCCTGCTGCACCTCGGGCAGCAGCGTCAGCTGCACCTGGGCGCCCTCGGGCTCGCGGCCGGTGATCATGTCGCGGAAGTTGCGCACCGCCAGCCGGTCGTCGCTGCCGTTGAGCAGGTCGTTCTCGACGGACTCGATGCCGGAGGCGCCGAAGTTGCGGAAGGAGCCCACGATCGGCGTGTAGATCTGGCCGCCCTCGTAGACCCGCTGGTAGCGGGCGGGCTTGTCCTCGTCGGCGATGTTCTGCGAGTAGGCGACGTTCTCCCCGCCCACCAGGATGGGCCCGCGGGGGGCGCTGGCCTGCTCGGCGTACTGGCGCCGGTTGAGCGGGTCCTCCTTGATCGTCGGGGCCTGGATGCCCTGGATCCAGGTGACGTTGGCCATGAGGACCAGGAACATGAGCAGGCAGAAGATGCTCAGTCTGCGGATCGTCGTGTTCATCGTCGGATCACCTGGGTCGCGCCCTCGTCCTGGATCGCCTGCGGGGCCGGCCGTCGCGCGTTGTCGCTGATGCGCAGCAGGATGCCCATCATGATCCAGCTGGTCAGCAGCGCGGTACCGCCGGCGGACATGAACGGTGTGGTCGAACCGGTCAGCGGGATGACCCGCGAGACGCCGCCGAGCACGATGAAGGTCTGGTAGACCAGCACGAACGCTATACCGCTGGCCAACAGCTTGTTGAAGGTACCGGTGGAGGCCAGGGCGACCCGCATACCGCGTTCCACCAGCAGGAACAGGGCCATGAGCACGGCCAGCAGGCCGGTCACGCCCAGTTCCTCGCCGATGGAGGCGAGGATGAAGTCGCTGTCGGCGGCGAAGATGTCGGTGGGCCGGCCGCCGCCCAGGCCGGTGCCGAACAGGCCGCCGTAGGCCATGCCCACGATGCCCTGCACCAGCTGCTGGCTGCCGCCGACCGCCTCGTAGACCTCCTGGTCGAAGGCGTTGATCCAGATGTTGACGCGGGCGCGCACGTGCCAGAACAGGAAGTACGCGACGGTCGCCCCGGCCCCGAACATCACCAGGCCCAGGGTCACCCACGAGGAGCGCTGGGTGGCGACGTACAGCATGGCCAGGAACGTGCCGAAGAGCAGCAGCGAGGTGCCCAGGTCGCGCAGGACGACCAGCATGCCGATGGCGATCAGCCAGCCGACCAGGATCGGCGCCAGGTCGCGGGCGCGCGGCAGCTCGATGAGGGTGAAGCGGCCGACCTTGATCGGCTTGCCCACGATCTGGAGCACCTGGCGCTTGCTCATCAGGTAGGACGCCAGGAAGATGACCAGCGCGATCTTGGCGAACTCCGAGGGCTGGAACTGGACCGGGCCGATCTTGATCCACAGCCGGGCGCCGTACACCTCGTGGCCGATGACCGGCAGGGCCGGCAGGGCCAGCAGGACCAGCGCGACCAGCGCGCTGATGTAGGTGTAGCGCTGAAGGACCCGGGGGTCCTTGAGGAACACGATGATGAGGAAGCAGAAGATCAGGCCCAGGGCCGTCCAGACCAGCTGCATGCCGACGCCGGCGCTCTCGATGTTCTCGTTCTCGACCGCGTTGAGCCGCCAGATCATGGCGACGCCGACGCCGTTGAGGAAGAGCGCGCAGGGCAGGATGAGCGGGTCGGCGTAGGGGGCCACGAACCGCATCGCCGCGTGGGCGGCGACGGCGAGGGCGCCGAAGGTCAGGCCGACGGTCCAGGTGGCGGCCGGGACCCGGCCGCTGAGGTTGAGACCGGCGATCGCGATGCCCAGCATCGTGATGACGACGGCCACCACGATGAGGACCAGCTCGGCGTTGCGCCGTTTGACGGGGGGGAGTGCGGTGGGGGCCTCGGGTGTCGACGTGTCACTCACCTGGCCTCACCCGCTTCCTTCCTCGTTCTCCGTGCCCTGCCCGCCCTCGGGGGCGGCGCCCGCGCGGAGTGCCTCCACCCGCTGCTGCGCGTCCCGCAGGTCGCTGGCCGGGATGTTGTTCTCGATGGACTGGCGCTCGGCCTCCGACAGCGATTCGAGCGCGAGCCCGGAGTCCTCGACCTGCTCGGAGAGGCTGAACCCGGCGATGTCGGTGTCGATGCCGCGGTAGATCGCGACGTTCGCCCCCGACTCCGAGGGCGCGATGAAGTACTGGGAGTCGACGTACTGGCGTCCGAAGTAGTAGCCCGCGCCGCCCACGAGCGCGACGACGACCAGGAAGCCGACGATCATCGGCCACCAGCGGCGGGTCTGCTGCTCGGGCTCGTTGCGGCCGCCGCGCCGGCCGCGCGGGGCCGGGGGCTCCTCGTACTCGCCGTAGGGCTGGTCCTCGTAGGGCGCGCCGTAGGCGCCGCCCGCCGGGGGGCCGTTCGGCGCCGGGGCCGTGGCGTAGGCCTGCTCGTCGACGACGGGGTCCATCTCGGCGGTGTCGCCGCCGTTGGAGCGCAGTTCCTGGGCGCGTCTGGCCGGGCTGTCGTGCCCCTGCTCCATCATGTCCCGGCGCTGGTCGGCGGCGCCGACCACCTGGGCGGTGCGGGTGGGGCCCTCGCGGTCGGTGTCGGTCTCGATCACGTCGGCGATGACCGCGGTGATGTTGTCCGGGCCGCCGCCGCGGATGGCCAGGTCGATGAGCTTCTTGGCGGCCGCGCGCGGGTCGGCCTCGGTGGCCAGCGTCTCGTGGATGGTCTTCTTGCTGACCACACCGGACAGGCCGTCGGAGCACAGCAGGTAGCGGTCTCCGACCTTGGCCTCGTTCCTGGAGATGTCGGGGTCGACCGGGCTCTTGCCGTCCAGGGCGCGCAGGATCAGGGAGCGCTGCGGGTGGGTCGCGACCTCCTCCTCGGTGATCTTGCCCTCGTCGACGAGGGTCTGCACCAGGGTGTGGTCGTGGGTGATCTGCTCGAAGCGCGAGCCGCGCAGCAGGTAGGCGCGGGAGTCGCCGATGTGGATCAGGGCGACCCGGGAACCCGACCACAGCATGGCGGTCAGGGTGGTGCCCATGTTCTCCAGCTGGGGCTCCTCCATGATCCGCCGGGACAGGGAGGCGTTGGCCTGTTCGACGGCCTGCTGGAGCACCTCGGCCATGTTGTCGGCGTGGTGGTCCTCGGAGTCGAGCCGGCTGATCGAGGAGATCGCGATGGAACTGGCCACCTCGCCGCCGGCGTAGCCGCCCATGCCGTCCGCCACTGCGAGCAGGTGCTGGCCGGCGTAGCCGGAGTCTTCGTTGCCTTCGCGGAGGCATCCAACGTCGGAGTACGCCGCGTATCGGAGAGCGATTGTCATTTGCGCAGTTCCAGGACGGTCTTGCCGATACGGATGGGCTGCCCCACCGTGATGGGCTGGGGGCGGTTCAGCTTCTGTTGGCCGAGGTAGGTGCCGTTGGTCGAGTTGAGATCCTCGACGAACCAGCGGCCGTTGTCGGAGTAGACGCGCGCGTGGCGGCCCGACGCGTAGTCATCGGTGATGACGAGGGTCGAGTCCGGCGCGCGTCCGATGAGGATGGGCTGGGACGCGAGCGGGATGGTGGTGCCCGTCAGCGGTCCCTGGGTGACGGCGAGGATGGACGGCTCGTTGCGGCGCTGGCGCTGGGGACGGGCGGGCGCCGCCCCGGAGTGCGAAGGGGTGCCGCCGCCGCGGGGAGCCTGCCGGGCGGCGGGGCGCGGCTTCTTCTTCGGCTTGCGTTTGGAGGGACCGAAGAGGTCGGTGCGGACCACACCGATCGCCATGAGGATGAACAGCCAAAGCACCGCGAGGTACGCGATCTTGATCAGTATGAGGGTCAAGTTGGACATCGAACTGCTCTTCAGCCCCTGTCGTGCTCCGGCCGGGGTGGCGGTCATCGGCGCCGCCACCGTGTCTTCCCCACCTTCGTTCCGGTGAGTTGAGGTCGCTGGTCCACGGCCCCTCGGGTCGCGGCCATTGTGCCCGATCGGTCGGGTCTTCGCGGAGACTACCCTCCCGGCCGGATATCCGACAGCAGGTCCGAATGGACCCGACCTCGGACTTGACCTTTGTGACGCCGACGCGACGGTGTTGGTTGCGTCCGGATCGCGCCGGCCGGTCGGAGCCCCCGACTGTTACCGGACTGCGGCTCAGTCGCGTCGGAAGGTCATGGTGGTGCGGCCGAGGCTGATCCTCGTGCCGTCCACCAGACGGGCCTGGCGCACCTGCTGGCCGTTGACGAAGGTCCCGTTGGTGGAACCCTTGTCGACCAGGATGGCCTCGTCGCCGTCCAGGCGGATCTCCACGTGGTGGCGCGAGACGCCGTTGTCGACCAGGCGCAGGTCGCAGTCGGTGCCGCGGCCCAGGAGCGTGACCGGGGTGGTCAGCTCGAAGGACTGCTGCATGCCGTGGCTGGCGATGCTGCCCTCGGCGGTGGCGCCGCCGGGGGAGATCAGCAGGCGGGGGCGGCCGGCCTGGCGCTGCGCGCCGGGGGTCGGGTCGCCCACCGGGGTGCGGACCTCGCCCTCCTTGCTCACCATCGTGCCGCGGACCACACCGGAGCGGATGCGGAAGCGGCCGGTCTTGAGGCCCTCGTCGGACCTGAAGTGGACCCGGACCGGACCGACGAAGGAGTACCCCTGTTCGGTCGCGTAGTCGCGGGCGAGCTTGGAGAGCTCCTGTCCCAGGCTGTCCGCGTAGACCTCCAGGCGCTCCTTGTCGCTGGCCGCCAGTTCGACGATGAAGTCGTTGGGGACCAGGGTCCGGCCCTGTGCGACGATCGCCGCGCGCTCGTCCATCTCCCGCTGGACCGCGCTCGCCACCTCGACCGGTTGCAACTCGGACTTGAAGGCCATCGCGAAGGTGCCTTCGATCATGCCCTCAAGCCTGCGCTCGAAGCGTTGGAGCACTCCCACGAGCTACCTCCCTTTGTACTCCACATCCGTATGTGTAGACGATCGTAACCGGGCGATGGTGCCCCTGGTTTCATACGTACCCCCGCAAGAGGGGCGGTCGGGGCTCCGGAGGGGGCCCCGGGAAACGATGTGCGACCCGCGCTCAGACCGTGCTAGCCTTATCCATGTCGCCAGGGGGAAACGGACGAAAAGCCCGGATCACCTGGCAACATAACTGAATGCATGTCACTCGGGCGGGTGGCGGAACGGTAGACGCGCACGGTTCAGGTCCGTGTGTCCGAAAGGATGTGAGGGTTCAAATCCCTCCTCGCCCACAAGATACCCGGTGGAGATCGTAAGTCGATCGTCACCGGGTTCTCTCGTTTCATGGGTGCGTTCCAGGAGCACGGTTTTCTCCGGAACCTGGTCGGGACCCCGTGGCCGTTCTCGGCCACGGGGTCCTCCCCTTTCCTCTTCCGGTGGTGCCCTCAGCGCCCCGCGCCGCCGTGCGCCGCGACCCCCTCGTCCACCGGGTCCAGCCGCACCGACGCGGTGAGGCGGCGGGTGTGGTCGACGGTGCGGGCGGGCCCCGTCAGGTGCACGGTGAAGGTGTGGCGGATGTTCTCCGAGGAGGCCGCCAGCGACAGCTCCAGCCGGCCCGGGTCGACCGCGCGCACCCCGTCGGGGCCGGTGTAGGACGACTGGTCGGCGTGCACGGTGAAGTCGACGGCGCGCGCCTCCCCCGGTTCCAGGTCGAGCCGCGCGTACCCCACCAGCCGCCGCACCGGCAGCGCCACCCGGGCCACCGGGTCGTGCAGGTACACCTGGACCACCTCGGTCCCGGGCAGGTGGCCGGTGTTGCGGACGGTGCAGCCCACGGTCACCTCGCCGTCGGTGGGGACGGACACCGGGGAGCCGTCGTGCGGGCGGCCGCCGACCCGCGGGTCCTCCCAGGAGAAGCAGGTGTAGGACAGGCCGTGCCCGAAGGGGTGGCGCGGGGTGGGGTCCGCCGAGCTGACCTCGCTGCGCCGGGCCAGCGGCGCGCCCAGGTAGGTGGCGGGCTGGCCGCCTGGGGAGCGCGGGACGGACAGGGGCAGCCGCCCACCCGGGTCGATCCGGCCGGACAGCACCCCGGCGATGGCCGCACCGCCCTCCTCCCCGGGCATGAACGCCTGCACGACCGCGGCCGAGGCGTCGGCGACCGCGCCCAGGGCGTAGGGGCGGCCGGTGACCAGCACGGCGACGACGGGGGTGCCGGTGGCCACCAGCGCCTCCCACAGCTCCTGCTGGACCCCGGGCAGGCGCAGGTCCTCGGCGTCGCAGCCCTCGCCGGAGGTGCCGCGGCCGAACAGGTCGGAGCGGTCGCCGAGCACCACCACGCACACGTCGGCCTCCCGGGCGGCCGCCACCGCGGCGTCGAACCCGTCGGTCCCGGGCCCGTCCACGGAGCACCCCCGGGCGTGGACGATCCGGGTGGCGGGCAGCTCGTCGTGCAGCGCCTCGTACACGGTGGGGACCCGCACCCCCAGCGGGGTCCCCGGGTGGTTGCGGCCCACGTGGGCCGGGAAGGTGTAGCAGCCGAACATGGCGTCGGGGGTGTCGGCGAGCGGCCCGACCAGGGCCAGGGTGCGCGGGGCGGCCAGCGGCAGGACCTCGCGCGGGTTGTCGAGCAGGACGATGGAGCGCTCGGCCAGGGTGCGGGCCAGGGCGCGCTGCTCCGCCGGGTCGAGCTCGACGGGGGCGTCGTCGGGGTCGGGCGACCAGCCGGGGTCCAGCATGCCCAGGGAGCACTTGTGCAGCAGGACCCGGCGGGCGGAGCGGTCGATCAGCGCCTCGTCGAGGTCGCCGGAACGGACCAGATCCACCAGGTGATCGCCGTAGCAGTGCGGGTCGGGCAGCTCGACGTCCACGCCGGCCTCCAGGGCCAGAGCGCCCGCGCGGGCGGGGCCCTCGGCGACCCGGTGCACGGTGTCCAGGAAGGTGACGGCGAAGTAGTCGGAGACGAGGGTGCCCTCGAACCCCCAGGTGTCGCGCAGCAGGTCGGTGAGCAGCCGGCGGTCGGCGGCGGCCGGGACCCCGTCGTTGTCGTTGTAGGCCTGCATGACGGACCGGGCTCCCTCGCGCACGGCCGCCTCGAACGGGGGCAGCACGACGTCGGCGAGCTCGCGGGGGCCGATGGACACCGGGGCGTGGTTGCGCCCGGCGCGGGAGGCGGAGTACCCGGCGAAGTGCTTGAGGGTGGCGATGACCCCGGCCGACTGGAGCCCGCGCACGTAGGCGGTGCCGATGGTGGCGACCAGGTAGGGGTCCTCGCCGATGGTCTCCTCGACGCGGCCCCAGCGCAGGTCGCGGGCGACGTCCAGGACGGGGGCGAGCCCCTGGTGGACGCCGAGCCGGCGCATGGTGGCGCCGATGCCCGCGGCCATGCGTTCGACGAGTCCGGGGTCGAAGGCGGCGCCCCAGGCCGGGGGGACCGGGTGGATGGTGGCCCGCCAGGCGGCCAGGCCGGTCAGGCACTCCTCGTGGGCGATGGCGGGGATGCCGAACCGGTTGGCGGCCATGATCTCGCGCTGGCTGCGGGCCAGGGAGGCGCGTCCGGCGTCCGGGTCCACCGGGAGGGTGCCGAAGGGGCGGGTGAGCTGGCCCAGGCCGTTCTCGATGACCTCCTCCCAGGCGAGGGGTTCGCGGGAGGGGTCGTTCTGGTGGGGGGCGACCGGGGCGCCGGAGGCGTCGGCGCTCACCCAGACGCCGTTGAGCTGTGCGGCCTTCTCCTCCAGGGTCATGGCGGCGAGGAGGTGGTCGACCCGTTCGCCGTCGGGCAGGGAGGTGTCCCGCCAGGCGCCGCCTGGGGGTTCGGGGGGTGGGGTCATGGGGGCGCTCTTTCCAGGGTTCAGAAACTATCGGAAGTTTTATCGAAACCAATGGAACGAGAATGTACGTTCGGCGGGCAGCCCGGTCAAGGATGGGAGAGAGGTGAATCACACGAGGGCTGTTGGCCTGGCGAAAAATACCTGTTCATGGCGGTATGTGTGCCATGGTCCTCAGGGAGGAGGCGCGATCAGGTCTCGAAAATTTCGATGAACCGTGGTGGCGGGGGTGCCCGCCCGTCCCGAACCGGACAGATGACACACTGCGGACGTGGGAATCACCGAACGCCTTCACGAGATCGGGCGGCCGATGGTCGCCGAACAGCTCGCGCACCCGACCGTCGCCGGCATCGCCCGCGGCGACCTCGACGACCGCGCCTTCCGCTACTGGCTGGAGCAGGACCACCTCTACCTGCTCGACTACGCCCGTGCCTTCTCCCGGCTGGCCTGGCAGGCGCCCGACGGCCACCTCGCCGACCTGGTGGGCATCGCGCACAGCACCCTCAACGAGGAGCTGGCCCTGCACCGCTCCCTGTCCGGGGAGTTCGGCGCCGACCTCACCACCCGCGACAAGGGCCCGGCCTGCGCCGCCTACACCGCGTGGATCATCGACGCCGCCGCCGACTACCGCGACGGCCTCGCCGCCGTCTACCCCTGCATGTGGGGCTACAACCAGCTGGGCATCGCCCTGGCGCAGGACCGGCCGACCGAGCCGCGCTACCGCCGCTGGGTCGACACCTACGCCGACCCCGGGTTCACCGAGCTGACCGAGAAGTACGGGCGGATGCTGGAGGAGGCCGACCCCGACCCCGAGCGGGCCGAGCGCTTCTTCCGCGAGGGCATGCGCCACGAACTCGCCTTCTGGGACACCCCGTACAACTGAGCCCCCATGACCGAAAAGGGGGTGCGGGCCGTGTCG
>NZ_JBJJBV010000072.1:0-24898 GCF_045446735.1 Nocardiopsis protaetiae | reverse complement strand
TGGGACAGCTCGCCCTGGTCGAACAGCTCCGCGGCGACCAGGCGTCGTTTCTCGTACTCGGCAGGAGTGCGGGGAGAGGAGAGGGGAAGCTCCATGGCCAGGGTTTTCCCAGCTCGCTCGGCTGTCAACCCACACATCAAAGATCAGTACGACATCGTCCTCAACGATTGCGGCACCGGAATGGGGAATCCGGGAATGCGGCGCGTGCTGGACCTCGCCGACCAGGTCGTGGTCGTTCTCGAACCCGCCTCCGATGCGGCACGGGCCGCGGAGTCGACCTTCGAATGGCTGCACAGGAACGGTTATGCGAATCTCATAGCCGGTGCCATCGTCGTCATTTCCAAGGTCGACCGGAAATCCGCGTCGTCCCCTGAGATCGACGCCCTCGAATCCCATTTCAACGGGATGGTGAGGGCCGTCGTCCGGATCCCCTTCGACGAACACCTCGCGTGGGGAAGGGTCATCCGTTTCCAGGAACTGCACGAGTCCACGCGCAACGCGTGCTCCCATGTGGCGCTGCTGAGCGTGGAAGGGCTCGCGCGCATGCAGAGGTCGGGTGTGTGAACCGTGCTCTGAGCGCTCCGCCCGCCCGTGTCGGCGGAGCGCTCATGGTGTCCGGGGCGGCCCGAGGAGGCACCCCGCCCCCGTCAACCCCCTACGAGGAAGAGTAGAGGTCCAGGGTGGAGATAGATCAGAGATCGGATGGGGCCCAGGAGGCCCTCCTCCAGGCCATCCACCTTCAGATGCGCATCGCCCAGACCTTCGGTCGGGCGGCGAACCGCCATGTCATGGACCGGTTCCGGGACCTTCCGCGGACGAACCAGGCTCCCGACCGGGTGCGCCCCCAGACGAGGAGGGAGCGCCGTGCCCAGCGGCGCGCGGACCACAGGAAGTTCGCCGGGGTCGGCCGGGCGTCCTGGTGGCGTGACGCCACCCCCGCCAAGATCGCGGACGCGTCGATGGCGATCCAGCGCCAGCGCGGCGGCAGCCTGCGGGCACGCCTGGCCGGTTGGCTGCTGAACCGGCGGTACCGGCAGCAGACCGGTGTGAACCTGAACGAGACCGTGCAGATCTTCGGCCCGCAGTCCCCGTACCAGGCGGTGGGCAACCAGGGCATGGCCCAGGGGTTCGCCGAGCTGGTCCCGCGTACCTTCGAGGAGCAGCGCGGTCTGGAGGAGCTTCGCCAGGAACTCCAGCGGATGTCGCAGGAGATCGACTACCTGCGCGAACGGCTGGGTCTTCCGCCGCGGGGCGCGGAGGAGCGGGAGCGGGACGAGAACGCGGCCGAGCAGGAGGGGGACACTCCCCGCCGCGAGGCGGAGGAGGAGTCCGAACGCGAGGCCGACGCCGAATCCCCCGAGGCGGAGAGCGGGACCGAGGAGAAGGCGGAAGCCGAGCGGGAAGCCCAGGAGGAGTCCGCCGAGCGCTCTGAAGCGGAGACCGAGGAGGACCGGGAGGCCGAGGAGGACCGCGAAGAGGCCGCTGAGAGTTCTGAGGCGGAGACCGAGGAGGACCGGGAGGCCGAGGAGGACCGCGAAGAGGCCGCTGAGAGTTCTGAGGCGGAGGCGGAGTCCGAGCGGGACGAGACCGCCGAGCGCTCCGAGGCAGAGACCGACACCGAGCGCGAATCCACCGAGGCCGAGCAGACGGCGCAGAGCCCTGAGACCGAGGCCGGAGAGGACGACCGCGCACCCTCCGAGACCGCGGAGCAGGAGACCTCGGAGCCCTCCGCCCCCGAGACCGAGGAGGACAGGGAGGCAGAGGGACCCGGGGAGGAGGCGTCGGCGAACCCCGGGGCGGACCCGGATCCGGGCCGCGAGGAGGCGGCCGAGCGCGACGGACCGGAGGGCTCCGCCCCGGAGGCGACCGGGACCGCTCCGGCGGAGGAGCGCCCCCAGGGCGCCCCCGAGGCCACCGCCGAGAACGGCCGGACGGACGCGCCCGCCACCCCCGCCGAGACCGATCAGGGCCAGGGGCGGCCGGAGCCCGCGGCGGCGACGGACAGCCGCAACCTGCTCAACCAGACCACGGGCCAGGCGCGGCCCGGACCCGGGGCGGCCCCCGGACCTCAGGACTCGGCCCCTGCCAGGGGCGGGCAGTGGAGCCACCGGAGCCAAGGTCCCCAGCAGGACGGAGGCATGGGCGGCCGATGAGGGTCCCCGTACACGCGGAACGCCCGGTCGGACGAACCGACCGGGCGTTCCGCGTGTACGGGCCCGGGCCACGGGCCCGGATGTGTCAGTACTCGGGGAAGTACCCCGGAGGCGGTGAGTCGTGCGGGAGGGGTTCACCGTGCCCGTTGGCGTCCTCCGCCGTGGCCATGGGGCCGTCGGGGGAGAGGAGGATGCCCATGTGGTAGTCCGCGTGGTCGCGCAGCCAGGTGCTGATGCCCGTGGAGGGGTCGTTGCGCAGGCTCTCCCACGACCGCCAGATGGCGTCGACGCGGATGAGCGCCTCGGCGTTCTCCCACCAGCGCGCGGACCAGCGGTACTGGTTGCGGACCCCCACCCGGCGCTTGTAGACGTGGCGGAAGTAGTTCTCGAAGAAGTCGACCGCGTTCCTGTAGTGGAGTTCTTCCGGATCGCCGGCTTCGCCGCCGCTGTTGGCGTAGTCGTTCAATTCGTTCAGCCAGTCCTCGTTACCGGCCATGCCTCCGATCCTTTCCTTGTCCCGGTGCCGGTGGTCGTCACCAGTAAATCGGGAAGACCGCGCTGTACTCGGGGGCGACGGCGCCGATCTCGGTGGGCTCAGCGCCGCCGTCGACGGGCACGGAGTACCAGCCGCTGGAGCCGTCCTGGGCGGTGGACCGGAACAGGACCTTGGTGCCGTCGGAGGACAGGACCGGGGTGGTGTTGGTCCGGTCGCCGCCCTGGATGATGCTGCGGACGGGGCCCTTACTCGGCTTCAGGGTCTCCGGGTCGATGGTCAGGATAGAGAAGAGGTTGTCGTCCATCATCAGCTCGTTGTCCCCGACGATCGTCACGGGGCTCCTCCCGAGGAAGTGGTTGCTGATGTCCCCGTCGTAGAAACTGTCCAGGTAGCCCCAGCCGTCGTCCTCGCTGACGTTGTCGGAGCCCGCCGCCGAGAGCTTGGGTTCGGAGTCGGGGGACCACTTGCGCGCCCAGATGGTCGCCATAGTGCCTGAGGGGAACATATGGCCGACCAGGGTCCCCTCCTGATTGGAGAAGTACCTGACGAAATCAGTGTGCGAGCTGGAACCGCTCTCGTTCTCCAGTTCTTCCGAAGTGAACTCGTTGAAAGTGCTGGTGAAGACGTGGCCGCTGTGAGGGTCGAGGATGACGCGGTCGCACTTGGTGCAGGGGCCGATCTCCTGGACGTCTCCGCTGGCCGGGTCGAGGCTCTTGACCGTTCCCTCTTCGCCGCCGGGGACCTTCTCCAGGTAGTAGACGCGGCCGTCGTTGTGGTTGTAGCGGGGTGAGTACTGGCCGAGGGTGTCGCTGAAGCCGGAGCCTCCGTTGGCGGGCAGGAGGGCTTCCACCGTTCCGTCGGAGGACATGGCACCGATGGTGGTGATCTGGGCGCCGTTGACCTGCTCGTCGAGGGTGACGAGTAGTTGCGAGGTCTCGGGGATGAACAACCCGGACAGCTGGTGGGGCAGGTTGCGGCTCGCGGGGAAGCGTCTCTCGGTGGCCTGGTACTCCATGATGTCGCAGTTGGGGAGGGTGGTGGTGAACTCGCCTTCGGGGGCCCGTGCGCTGCCCTGCCGGGGTTCCTCGGTGGCGGTGGTGTTGGTGGGGTTGTAGGAGTGCTGGGCCAGGAGGCTGCCGTCCTGGTCGGAGAAGCGGTAGGCGTTGATGACGCCCATTCCGCAGTCCATGGCGAGGAATCCCTCTCCGGCCAGGGGCTCCTGGCTCACGGTGTCCCCGGCGGTGTCCCCGCCCTCGCCGCCGCCCTCTCCGCCGTCGCCGCCGCAGGCGGTGGCGAGCATGACCACGGCGGCCAGAGCGGCCCCGTGTTTCCAGAGGGAGGGGTATGAGCGTTCTTCGGGCATGATCGGTCCTCGTTCGTCGTGAAAGGTCAGGGAGTCAGAGCCGATCAGGGCTCGTAGGTCTTGAGGGAGGAGAGCACCTTCTCCTTGTGCTTGCCCGACATCCACGGCACCGTCTCCACCAGGGTCGGCGGGGTGCCGGAGGCGATCACCACGGCCCTGCCCGGCGGCATGGAGCCGAGGTCGGAGACCTCCATGGTCCGTTGCCTGTCCACCTGCCAGGAGACGGACCGCCCCTGCTTGCCCCCCGAGACCGAGGCACGCTCGACCTCGTGGTCGCCGATGAGCTGGGAGAGCTCGTTGAGGAACTCCACCTCGGAGACACCGCCGCCGTACATCTTGATGTTGGAGGCCGACCAGAGCTTGCGCATGCCGCTCTGTCCCCACACGTCCACGCCCTGGGACCAGGACTGAAGGATCGTCATGAGGATGATGCCGCGGGAGCCGTAGTGGGAGTACAGGGCCGGGAGGTCGTTCCAGCGGCACACGTTCGCCGCCTCGTCGAGCACCCCCAGCAGCGGTGTGCCCAGCCGTCCGCCCCGCTGGGTGGTCGCCAGCTCCTCCGCCGCCTCGACCACCGCGACGGTCAGGGCGGTCACCAGCGGACCGGCGCTCCCCTTGCCCTCCTTGGACAGGGAGTACAGCGTGCCGCCCGCGGCCACGAACTCGCGCGGGTCGAAGTGCGGGCGGGCCTCTCCGCCCTCACCCTCCTGCGGGGAGATCCACGGGGCGATCTGCCTGCTCATCAGGCACGACACCATCTGCATCGCGGTCCCGTACACGCCGCCGCGCTGTTTCTCGGGAGAATTGACCACACCGGAGACGTTGTCCGCCACCAGGCTGTACCCGTGGCGGGAGAGGATGCCCACGGCCTCGTCGTCGTGCGGGCGGGTGAGCCAGGTGTACACCTGGAGGATCGACCGGCGGTCCAGCGCCGCGGCGAGCAGCAGGCCCGCCAGCAGGTCCTGGGCCGCGCCGTCGAAGAACGCGTCGGTCTTGGCATCCGCGTCACGCGACCCCGCGACGAAGTGGCCCGCGAGCCGGGCCGCCTTCACCTCGTCGGTGACATAGGACAGCGGGTTCCACCACCACTCGGGCTTCTCCAGGGCGATGGCCTGGGGGTCGAAGACCCACACCGGCCCGGAGTTCTGGCGCACCCCGCGGGTGGCGTCGACCACGTCCCGCTTGTTACTGGTCACCAGGACGGCGCCGGGCGCCTCCAGGATGGCCGGGATCGCCCGCGAGGTCGTCTTACCGGTACGGGGACCCCAGATGTCGACGTGCATGTCCTCCCAGGAGCCGTACAGCATGCGGCCGTCCCGGACGGAGCGCCCGATGGGCACCCCCGGGGAGCCCTGCACACCGAGCCGCTCGGCCTTGGCCCGGGCGCCCTTCTCCGACAGCCGCTCCAGGTCGTCCCCGCGGCCCATGTGGGCGGCGGAGGAGTCCACCCGCGCGCGCGAGCTCCGGCGCAGCAGCAGGACGAGGGTGAACACCAGGACGATCAGGATCCACTCCCCGACCAGGACGACCGTGTGGGACATCCCCCACGTGATCCTGCCGCCCAGCACCCCGAACAGGACATCGAACGGGTTGGCCGCGGCCTCGCCGCCGCCGACGCGCACCGCCACCCACACGGTGCCCAGCACCAGCAGCACGGTGGCGATGAGGACCCAGATGAGCACCGCTTCGGTGTTCATCCCGGTCGGGGTCTTTCGGGCTCTGCTCATCCTGTGCTCTCCTCGACCGGGCCCTCGGCTCCGGAGCTCTCACCGGCCGCCCCGCCCCCGGTGACCGTGCCGGTCCGGGAGACGGTGTGCCAGAGCTTGTTGGTGTCGTTGATGGATTTCTCGGCCTCGGTCAGCTGCACCTGCACCGGGATACCGGGGCGGCCGCCGACCTTGACGAGGAACTTGCCGCGGCCGGGGGGCGCGCTCTCGGTACCCGCGTGGGAGTCCCAGGCCGGGGGGTCCTGCCAGGAGCCGAGCATCTCCTGTTCCGCGAGGGAGAAGGGGATGACGGAGGACAGCATCGGCATCTCGGCGCGGGGCAGACCGCCGCACACCACCATGCCCGAGCGCTCCACGAACCCCTTGGCCTTGTTGCGGTCCTCCTCGCTCGGCAGCGACATGAGGTCGCTCATGGTGTGCGAGATCATCGCCATGCCCACGCCCCGCTGGCGGTTGAGGCGGGTCAGGGCGTCGACGCGGTCGACCATCCCGTGGCCGGCGCGCAGGGCCCGCCACAGCTCGTCCAGGATGACGAAGTAGTGCCGCCGCGGCTCCAGTCCCGCGTCCGCCAGGGCGTGGGAGAGGTTGATGGTCGCGAACCCGGTCGACCAGCACGCCAGCAACACGGCCGCCTGTAGATCCATCTCGGTGTCGTCGATGCCGGACACGTCGAAGACGACGGGCCGGTCGCGCTTCATCGGGGTGGTGGTCGGCCTGGAGAAGGTCTCTCCCAGCCGCCCGCCGCCCACCAGGCCGATCAGCGATGCCTCCAGGTGGTCGGTGACCTCCTGGTAGCGGGTCAGACTCCCGCGGTCCAGGGCGACCTGACGAACGGCGTCGGGGGCGTCCTGGATGCACTTGAGGAGATCGCTGAGCACCGGTGTGCCCTCGTGGCGCTCGTCCAGCACCTTCAGCGCGCGGTCGAGGATCGTCTCCTCGCGGTCGCTCACCGGGGCCGACCGCATGATGGTGAGCAGGGCGGTGACCATCGTCAGCCGACGGCCGTGGACGTCCGCCATCAGCTTGGTCCGGGCATCGGCGGGCAGCCGGTGCAGCTCCTCGCTCGCCTGCCCCGGGTCGAGGACGTTGAGGTGGCCCTGGCCGCGGCCGAGGCTGATGACCTGGCCGCCCAGGGCCTCCACCAGGTCGACGTAGTCGGGCTTGAGGTCGCCCAGGATGAACGGCTGCACACCGTAGCCGGACAGGCCGGTCGCCATCCGCCGGGTGATGGTCGACTTGCCCAGGCCGGGCTTGCCCAGCACGAACATCGACGGGTTCGAGATCAGGTTGGCCCGCTGGAACCACGAGATGGGGTCGCAGCACAGCGTCGCCCCCGTCATGATGTTGCGCCCGATCGGCACGCCGACCATCGGCGTGCCGCTGCCGACCGAGAACGGCCACAGCCCGCACACCTGCACGGTCGTGCCGCGCCACTCCGGGGCCATCTCCACGATGGTGGACTCGCCCGCGCCGTAGGAGGTCCAGCCGCGCGGGCCCGGCCGCTTGGGCCGTACCTCGGGCACCTCGACGGCCTTGGGCCGACTGCGGAAGCGGTCCTTGTCCCCCTTGCGTCGTTTCCGGCTCACATCTGCTCCCTGATCTCCACGGGAATCCTCAGGTGCATGGGCAGGACGATGCCCAGCGGGAGGCCTGCGGCGAAGGTGGAGTCCTGCGCCCCGTAGGCGGGCCGCAGCCGCAGCCGGGACGCCGCCGACAGGTTGGCGATCGCGGCCCGCGCGTCCGCCTCCTTGTCCAGGTCCTCGACGGTGGCGGTGACGACCATGCCGAAGTTCACCAGACCGGCCCCCGCGGCCTCCTCGGTGGCCGTGGCCCGGGCGGAGCGGGTCGCCAGCATGTCGCGCGCCGTCGGCTTGGCGCTGGAGGTCGCCCGGAACTCGGCGGCCCGCAGGTCCGCCTCCACCACACCGGCCGCCTTCGCCGGGTCCAGCGGCCGGTACAGCAGGGTGACGCGCTTGCGCGCGATGTCGGGGTGGGGGGCGAGCAGCCGGGTCAGGATGCTCGACTGCACGTTGCCGCGCGGCGCGGCCGTCATGGTCCAGGAGATGGACAGGGCGCTGTCGTGCCGGATCTTGTCCCAGCCCGCCTGGTGGGCGGTGGGGCCCACGTCCGTCCACTCGATCTCGGGCACCTCGCCCGCCGCGTGCGCCTCGTCGATGAGGAGCGCCGCGGCCGGGTCGTAGGCGACGCGGATGACCTCGCACAGCTCCTGCGCGGGCAGCGGCCGGGCGGCGCCGGCCCCCGTCGAGGTCAGGCCCTGGGTGAGGCCGGGGAGGCGGGCGGCGAGGTCCCGGCCCATCTCCTCGGGGGTGATCTTCTTGTCGCGTCCGGGGGAGAAGGTCAGGGCCACGTAGGCCCGGACCAGGGAGGAACCGTGCGGGTAGGCGTCCACGGTCTCCAGCAGCACCTGCCGGGCGAACACGGGTGACTGCTCGTCGATCTGCCCGACGACCTCGCGGTGCAGCCGGGTCCCGGTGTCCGGGGAGGTCTCGACGGTCACCGACGCGGCGACCAGGTCGGGTTCGTCCCCCAGGTTGGCGAGCCAGTGGCCCCACTCCGCCACCCAGGAGTCGACCTGCTCGATGTCCACCAGCGCGGCACCGTCCGGCTCGGTCGCGACGACGACGGAGAAGTGGTTGCCGTTGGAGGGCAGGTGCAGCAGGGCGAACGGGCGGCCGTAGGAGTCCTGCTGTTCGCTCAGCCGCAGCGGGGCGGCGATCCCCGGAAGTTGGTAGCGGCCCCAGGGCACCCGGCCCAGCGGGCCGGAACGGTAGAGGTGGGCGCCCAGGGAGCGCGCCTTCCACCAGAGCATCCGTACTCCCATCTTCGACATGGTGCTTTTGCCGTGTTTGTCCTTGGTGAGCACGGCGAGGAGGACGATGCCCAGGACCGCACCGGCGATGGCGCCCCGGAGGAGCCCGGCGATCATCACCACGAAGACGATGATCACCAGGCTCCCGAGGAGGAACACCGTGCCGAGGGTGCCCAGACCCATGAGACCCGCGGATGCGGGGACCCGCCAGTTCCCGTACGTGCGCACGGTACGGGTCATGTCGTCATTTACGGCTACCACTGGGCCCATCGCCTCCGGAAGCGGTTTCGTCGACCGCCCTCTTGCTGGCATCGCCGACCGCCTTGACGGCCTTGGCGGCCGCGTAGATGGCGGCGGTCTTGGGGTTGCTCTTCATCGCGGCCGAGCCCGCGCTGCTGCCGGCTCCGGCCATGGCGCCGCCTCCGCCGCCTCCCACGGCCGCACCGCCACCGGCACCGCCCCCGGCCGCGCCACCGCCCGCGGCAGCGCCGGGTTTGGCGCCGCTGGTGTTGGAGGCGCCCGTGGCACCCCCGCCGGAGGCGCCGCCCGAGGCACCTCCACCGGAGGAGCCCCCGCCTCCGCCGCCTCCGCCACCGCCCGCCGAACCGGAGGGGAGGGCCGAGGTCACGGCATCGGAGGCCCCGCCACCGCTGCCCGCGGTCGCGCCGACCATGGGGGTCACGAACTTCATCAGGGCGGGGAGGGCGAACAGGGCCAGGGCGAGCATGGTGATGCCCAGCATCACGTCCTGCAGACCCGCATCTCCTTCGGGCTTTTGGAGGAGCACGAACGCGAGGGCGTAGATGATCGCCGCCACGGGCTTGTAGAGCAGGAAGGCGACGAGCCAGGAGATGGCCTTCTGGAACCAGGACCTGCCCATCTCCGTGTTGGTGAACGCGGCGGTCAGAGGCAGCACACCGGTCAGAAGTATGAGCATGCCGTCGCGGATCATCATCAGCACCATCTGGATCAGGCCGATGATGATGATGACCAGCCCGAGAACGAGGACCATGATGAGCCCGCCGCCCCCGAAATACGTATGGAGGCCCATGAGGCCGAGGAACTTCGTGGCCAGCTCGCCGAGATCGGACTCGCCGTAGCCCTCTGCCAGGATCCACACCGAGAACTCGTCGCCCAGGCCGATGAGGATGTTGACGAAGGTCACGCAGGTCGCCGAGACCACGACCAGGGTCAGGAGGGATTTGAGCAGTTCCTTCCCGGGTTGGGCGCGCTGCTCCCAGGCCATCTTCACTCCGCCGACGATCACCGAGATGATCGCGGCGACCCCGACGTAGAACATCAACCGGCTCTGCAGGAATCCGGCCGCGCCGCCCGCCGAGGTGCCGCCCATGGCCCCGATCAGCATCGAAATGAGCGACGAGGCACCGCCGATGAGGGCCACGGATCCGATGACCAGGGTCATCTTGTTGAGGTACTGACCGCCCTCGCCCCTCGACCTGGCCAGGGCCAGGGTCGCCCCGAGGATCATCAGGGACAGGACGGCGACACCTAAGCCGATCCAGGTGACATAGCCGAGGAGTTCGCTCACCTGGGCCGTGGTTCCGCCGGGGGAGGTGATGCCACTGGCGGCGGAGGCGTCACCGGAGGACAGTTCCCGGGTAGGGCTCTCGATCCAGAACGTCAGCATCGTCTTGATGACGTCTCCGACCGCTTCCTCGAATTCCTTCTTGATGTCATCCATGATGCTCGTCACCGCATTGTCGAAATGACATTTGATGTTGATCCCGCACATGTCAGATCGCCGCCCAGGGTGTGTAGCCGCTCAGATCCTCGAGGACGGTGAAGAGGGGGTCGTTCTCGCCGTTCTCGCCGACCAGGATCTTCCAGTCCCCCTCCACCCACATGAGGTCGAAGGTCATGCTCGCGTACACGGAGTCGGGCGCCATCAGGGCGATGCTGATACGGGCTTCGTCCTCGGTGTAGGAGACGACCTTGGCGGCGACGATCTGTCCGCCGGGACCCTCCTCCGAGCCCGCCGATGACTCCGTCTCCGCGATGAAAGCCCCCCGTCCCGGGCCGGGGGCGATGAGCCGCTCCCACTGGGAGTCCATCCGGCCCGACCCGCTGTTGGCCAGGGCCAGGAAGTTGGCGGTGGCGAGCACCGCGCCCTCCGGGGTGCGCGCATAGCAGTAGCGGGCCCCGCCGTCCTCGACGACCCCCGGGCCGTGCTCCGCCGTCTGCGGGGCACGCATCCCGTCGATCGAGGTCCAGGTGGTGTCGAGCAGAGGGAGGAGCACGTCGTGTTCGGTCGTGTGCGCCTCCAGCCCGCACACGCTGGCCTGGCCGTCCGGGGCGGCCGGGGCCTCCTCCGGGACGGGGGTCGCCCCGGGGGTGGTGGAGGCGGACGCGGACCCCGGGTCCGTACCCGCCTCTTCCGCGTCGTCGGGCCACACGGCGACCAGGACACCGGAGACCACGAGGGCGGCGAGAAAGCCGGCGGAGAAGATGAAGGAGGGCTTGCCGAAGGGGTTCTCGTCGCTCATCGTCGAAGTCTCTCCGTGATCAGCTCACCAGGAACGAGACGAGGCTCGTCGCGCCGGAGATGACGATGACGCCGGCGAGGACCATGCCGATCTTGCTCATGTGCTCGCCGCCCTCGCCCCGTCGGGACTGGATGGCCATCACGGCGCCGGCGACGATGAGGCCGAGGACGCAGACCGCCAGGGCGACCCACTTGGCCCATCCCAGGATGGTGAGGAAGCCGCCGTCCAGGCCGGGAGGGGCCTGGCTGGTGACCTCGTCGATGCCGAGCGCTAGGGGCTGGAGGAGGGACGTTGCGTCAGCGGCGAGGACAACTGCTTCGTTCATCGGGTCTCGGGTCTTTTCTCTAGCTTTTCTGGATCAGGGCTTGCACGCTTTTTATGAGTTTTCGCAGTTCAGCGGGCATGCCACGGGGATCCGGGGCGGTGGGCGGGTCGGTCCGCCATTGTTCCATCCAGGGGACGCGCCAGGTTCGGGGGGCTCCCCCTCCTACTAGATGCGCGAAGTCCTTCAGGGGTTTCGGAAGCTTACCGGGTGCATCGGACACCAGGGCAAGTCCCAGGAGGTGAACTCCGGGAACGGCACCCGACGCCCATTGGGTGAGGGCGCTCCGGGCGGACTCCAAGCCGGAGAGGCTGGTTCTGGCCGTTAGCACCACGGGAATTCCGTCGGGTAGAGGAGTGGCCGGTTGCGGCCATGTGTGATGGCTCTCAGCCGACCCGGGAAGCAGCTTGGCGAAAGTGCTCTCGCCTGCCCCTCCATGTGCTCCCACCCACCACACGCTGGCATTATGCGGGAACACGCGGAGTGGGAGGCCCGCCCCTTCCGGAGCTTGGACGCCGGGGTGGGGGAAAGACGGTCCGGTGGCTGTGGTATGAGTATCATCCGCCTGGCCGGATTCGCGGGCAGCGGCGTTCCTAGCCGCTTCCGTATCGTCCTGAGCAGGCGTTGTCCAGGGATTATAGGGTTCGGACAAGGCGGGCCCGCTTTCCTCGATGGGCGTGATCCTGGGTTACGGCGCCTAGAGATACTACATTCGGGGCGTGTACGCAATCACGAAAGGGTCGCCCGTGCGCTGTGAAGAGAAACGCGGAAAGGCGATCCGGAGAGAGTTTCCGGGGAGTCCGCCCAGGTGAAGACGCTGCTTTATATACCCCTGGCCCTGATCGCTTTCATCCTGGTCCTGGTCCTGCTGTTGGTCAGCGTGATCACCGAAGAAGCGAACGGATCGCTTGAGGCGTTCCCGGACTCCGTTCCAGGTATCCCGGATGTCGTCCTGTTCGCCTACGTCGCGGCCGCGTCCAACGTCGAAGATTTCGCACCCGGTTGTGAGGGGATGACCTGGTCCCTGGTGGCCGGTATCGGTTACGTGGAGAGCAAGCACGGGACGTACAAGGGCGCCGAGGCCGACGACGAAGGCAACATCCGCCCCCCGATCATCGGTGAAAAGCTCGACGGTAGCGGCGATAAAGCCGAGATCAAGGACACGGATGAAGGCGAGATGGACGGGGATGAAGAGTACGACCGCGCCGTCGGCCCGATGCAGTTCATCCCGAGCTCGTGGGAGCAGTACGGGCAGGACGGGGACGACAACGGCGAGAAGGATCCGCACAATATCTTCGACGCGGCGGCTGCGGCCGTAGCGCATTTGTGCAGGAGCGGCGGAAACGACCTCACGACCGATGAGAAAATGCGTAAGGCCATCAGGGGCTACAACAATTCCGGCGCATACGTGAACGACGTCATGGAGCGCAAGAACCACTATGACTCCCTGCACGTCAGGCCGGACGGTAGCCAGGTCGGCGGCGGAGAGATGGTCCCCTGCGCCAACCTCGGAAGTCTGGACCCGGTCATGTGCTCCGTCCATGAGCACTTGAACGAGAAGTTCGGTTCCTTCTACCTTTCCGCCGGAGGATTCCGGGTGGAAGCCGGCAGCGACCACGGTGAGGGAAAGGCCATCGACTACATGATGGCCCCACTGGGGGGTGTCCCTACGGCGGAGAACCATGCCATGGCCCTGCTGGTCATCGACTACGTCATCAAGAACCATGCAGAACTCGGGGTCAAGGGGCTGATCTACGACCATCACATCTGGAATTCCAAGAGGGATCCCGTCGGAACCTGGCTCTCGGTGCGGCGCTTCCACCAGAACACAGGGGACCTCACCCAGGACCACGTGGACCACATCCATCTCGCGGCGGGTTCCGGTGATATGCAGTAAACCGGTCTCATCGGCGAGAAAAGGAGGCCTGCGTGGAGTCCGAGATTCATTCACCGCCTGTTGCGGTGGCCGCCGGCGTCCGTGACCTTTCGGAGGTCGATCGGGCACGGATCTGGAGTGGTTTCCCGCACATGGGTGTCCCGGCCGGACCGGGCCGTGCCGGGATTGCAGGTTTTCCGGAGCCGCCGTATGCGAACCTGCGGGGCGTTCCTGTGCCGGAACGGGACCACCCGTACCGCTCGGCTCGCCGGGAGTCGGGCACTTCCGCCGACCAGCGGCCCGTGGTCGTTTTGCGCCACAGTCATTCTTGTGGCGCCCGGGACCACCGGGACGGTGCGGGGGCCTCGAATTCGCTGGAATTCATTCCCCCGTTTCCGAGGAAGTGATGCGTGCCTTCGTCCCGGATCCGGCTCACCCCTGGGAGACGGCCCTTGAGGACCACCCGCATCAGGCCCTGACTCCCCCGCGCAAGCCGGACCGGAGCGCTCTGCCCGGGTTCCACGGGCAGTGGAAGCACCACCGCCACGCGCGTTCGGCGGATCGGACCACCGTTGGACATGCCCTGGCCGACCACAAGCGCTGGAAGCAGTCGACGCGCTGGACGCACCGGCGGGAGAACCTTCCGGCCACCTACCGGTCCATCGCCGGGCCGGTCTCCGACCGCACCGCGAACACCTGACGGGCACCACGAGCGGGGCGACCGCGCCTCACCCGTCATCACGCACCGACCCGTCATACGGCGAGGGGCCCGGACGGTCCCCGCGTCCGGGCCGTTTGCGCGCGGCGGCGGGTCAGGAACCCTTCTTGGGGCCGCCCTGGCCGTTCTGGGCGGCCTGCTCGGTGTCCAGGAAGTGCTCCCGGACCAGGAAGGCGTGCCGGGAGAAGTCCGTGAACACCCCGTCCACGCCCAGCTCGAAGAACAGCTCGTACTCCGCGGCGAACGAGCCGTACTCGCCCGCGTCGCCGTCCGAGCGCAGCGCCGGCGGCAGGAAGTGGTTCTCGCTGCGGAACGTGTACGGGTGCACCAGCAGCCCCGCCTCGTGCGCGTCGTCCACCAGCGAGGTCGGCTCGGTGAAGTCCCCGTCCTCGCCGACCGGCGCGATCAGCGACTTGGCCGGGCCGATCGCGTGCGCGAACGCCGCCACCTCGGCCAGCCCGTCCGGCGTCGTGTAGTGCCGCCAGTGCTCCTCGGTGCCCAGCAGGAACACCAGCGGCAGCTCCGTCTCGGCGAGCTTGCGCAGGCTCTCGGCCTCGAACGACTGGAGGAACACCGGCACCCGCGGCTCCGGCCCGGTCAGCCCGGCCTCCTTGAGCGCCGCGATCAGCGGCGGCTCCAGGTCCAGGTCCTGGGACACGTGGTAGGCGGGGTGCTTGGTCTCGGGGTAGATCCCGATCGGCCGCTTGAGCTCCGCGGTGAGGGAGAACGCCAGCTCGATGACCTCCTCCAGGGTCGGGATCTCGTAGGTCCCGTCCATCAGCGCGTTCATCGTGCGCACGTCCTGGAGGCGTTCCCTGGCGCGCAGCGTCTTGATCTCCTCCAGGGTGAAGTCCTGGGCGAAGAACCCGGTGATCTCCCGGCCGTCGATGGTCCGGGTGGTGCGCCGGTCGGCGAACTCCGGGCGGTCGGCGACGTCGGTGGTCTCGCCGATCTCCGATTCGTGCCGGCAGATCAGCCGGCCGTCCTTGGTGGCGACCAGGTCCATTTCGATGAAGTCGCCGCCGTGCCGGGCGCCCAGTTCGTAGGAGGCCAGGGTGTGCTCGGGCCGGTGCCCCGACGCACCCCGGTGGGAGATGATCTTGATGGGGGAATCCAACTTGTTCCTGCGCACAGTCGACCCGTCCTGGAAGTCCGGAAAAGGAGAAAAAGAGGAGGTCGGCCCGCGGGAAGCGGACCGACCTCCATTCTGCCCCGTCATTCGACCGCGCGGCGGCCGGGACCGGGACGGTGCCCGAACGGCTCAGGACAGCCGGGTGAGCACGTAGTCGATGCACGCGGTCAGGGCCTGCACGTCGGCGGGCTCGACCGCGGGGAACGTCGCCACGCGCAGCTGGTTGCGGCCCAGCTTGCGGTACGGCTCGGTGTCCACGACCCCGTTGGCGCGCAGCACCTCGGCGACGGCCGCGGCGTCCACGTCGTCGCTGAAGTCGATGGTCGCCACGACCTGGGAGCGCTTGGCCGGGTCGGTGACGAACGGCGTCGCGACCGGGGACTTCTCGGCCCAGGTGTACAGGACCGAGGAGGACTCGGCGGTGCGGCCCACGGACCAGTCCAGGCCGCCCTGGCCGTTGATCCACTCCAACTGCTCGGCCAGGAGCAGCAGGGTGGCCACGGCCGGGGTGTTGTAGGTCTGGTCCTTGCGGGAGTTGTCGATGGCGGTGGGCAGCGAGAAGAACTCGGGGACGTACCGGCCGCCCGCCGCGATCTCCTCGGCCCGGGCCAGCGCCCTGGGCGACATGACGGCCAGCCACAGGCCGCCGTCGGCCGCGAAGCTCTTCTGCGGGGCGAAGTAGTAGACGTCCGTCTGGGCGATGTCGACCGGCAGGCCGCCGGCGCCGCTGGTGGCGTCGACCAGCACCAGGGCGTCCTCGTCGGCCCCGGCCACCCGCGCGATGGGCGCGGCCACACCGGTGGAGGTCTCGTTGTGGGTGAGCGCGTAGGCGTCCACCCCGGCCTCGGCGACGGCCTCGCCGTGGGTGCCGGGCTCGGTGGTGATGACGGTCGGCTCCGCCAGCCAGGGGGCGCCCTTGGCGACCTTCGCGAACTTGCCGGAGAACTCGCCGAACGCCAGGTGCTGGGACTTCTCGCGCAGCAGGCCGTGGGCGGCGATGTCCCAGAAGGCGGTGGTGCCGCCGTTGCCGAGCACGACCTCGTACCCCTCGGGCAGGGAGAACAGGTCGGCGACCCCGGTGCGCACCCGGGAGACCAGGGACTTCACGGGCTTCTGCCGGTGCGAGGTCCCCAGGTATCGGGAGCCGGAGGAGGCCAGCGCCTCCAGCTGGGCCGGGCGGACTTTGGAGGGGCCGCTGCCGAATCGGCCGTCGGAGGGCAGGAGGTTCGCGGGAATCTGGATCTCGGTCACGGTCCCCAGGGTAGTGGTGGGGACCCCGACGCCGCCGGTCAGGGGTGTTATTCGTGCACGTGAAAATACGTGAGAAGGGATCGCCGCGTCACAATCCCCCGGTGGCGGCCGATTGAGGACAGTGACAATTAGGTCTAATTGCGTGAAATGCAGGTGGCCTTTGCTGTCTAATGAGGTCGCTTCGGGGGGAGCCGAGACCGACAGACCACGATCATGACGAGGTGCCCGCGCGTGTCCGAGACCACCGGAGCCACGACCTCCCCGGAGGCGCCCGAGCGCACCGCGGCCGCGGACGGGGACGCCGACGCGGTCCGGCGCCCGCTCGCGGTCTTCGACGCCCTGCGCGAGCGCCCCGGCCGGGCGCACGTCGGACGGTCGGCCCGGATGGAGCGGCGGGCCGCCCGCCGCCGCCGGGTCCGCGTGCACGGCGACGTGCAGCGCGGCGACCTCGCCGAACCCCCGCCCGCCCTCGACCTGGTCCTGGACGACCCGGCCGACCGCACGGCCCTGCTGGACGCCCTCGCCGAACGCTGCGGCAACCAGCCGCCGCTGCGCCTGCCCGCCCCGGGCGCGGCCGCGTCCCCGGCCCTCACCAAGGACACCGGCGGGGAGCCCTGGGCCACCACCGACGAGCTCTACGACCTCGTCGAACGCCTCCTGGACGCCGCCGACGACGCCTTCCCCGCACCCGAGGGCAGCCGCACCGCCCCGCCCCCGCCCCGGTTCGCCCGCCTGCGCTCCCTGCTGCGCCTGCGCGCCTGCGACCGCGCGGCCATCCACGAGGGCATGAGCGGCAGCGTCGCCGGGCGCGGCACCCTCGAACTCGACACCGACCGCCGCACCCAGATCCACGTGGTCGCCGCCCTGGGCCGGCTCCGCTCGGCCTCCCGCCGCGAGAGCCGCCACCGGCCCGTCCCGCGCTGGCTCGCCGCCTACCTGCGGATCGCCCGGGAGAGCGCCATCCGCATCGCCGGGCTGAGCACCCGCATCACCTTCGGCCGCCTGGACGCGGTGCTGCTCACCCCGGTCTCCTTCGTCATCGGCGTGCTGGGCGTCCTGGCCCCGCCGCTGTTGGGCGCGTTCGGCCTGGCCACCGCCCTGGGCGGGCTGGGGCCGGACACCCTGTTCGGCCAGACCCTCCAGGGCGTCAACAACTGGATCGCCGGGTCCGCAGCGGTCCTGCTGCTCATCGTCTACGCCTCCCTGGCGCCGTTCCTCGTCCTGCCCTGGCGCGCCTACCGGTGGCTCGACGACCACGCCGACTACGAGGAGAGGACCGGCCTGCGGGGGCACCGCGACCGCGGCATCCACGTCCTCAACCTGCTCAAGGGCGAGGCCGGCCGGGAGGGCCGCCTGCACCAGACCGAGGCCGCCGACCCGGAGCCGGCCCCCGGCCCGGCCTCCGACGCGGACCCCGCCGAACCCCGTGCCTGGTGGGAGCACCTGCTGCGGCTGCCCGAACGCGAACGGCGGGAGCCCCCGGCCGCCGCCACCGCACCCCGCCCGGTGTCCGCCGAGGCCCCCCGCGAATACGAGCCCCTGCCCGCCGTCCACCGGCTCGCCGTCAACGCCCTGCTGGACGACCTCGCCGACACCCACGGCGGCGTCCACCGGCCGCTGCGGCCGCGCCGGGGCCGGGCCCTGCGCCCCGTCCTGCTGGTCGACCAGGACCGCCTCGACCGGGTCGGCCGCTACCTCGTCCGCCTCATCGAGGACGAGCGGGTGCGCCGCACCCTGCCCGACCCCCTGCTCATCGTCCAGGTCCGCGGGCCCGGCACCGCCTCCCTGGTCTCCCCGGCCGTCGACGTCGCCCGCTACCCCTCGCTGCCCGGCACCGAGACCACCGTCCGCCAGGAGGAGGTGTCCCTGTGGCGGCGCGCCCGCCACGCCGCCGGGGTCCTGGGCGTCACCCGCACCCTGCGGCTGGCCGTCCCCGGGGTGCCCGCCGACCCCGCCGCGGGCACCCCCGCCGACCGGACCGTGCCCACCGCCGCCGCGCTCGCCCGGCGCTGGAGCGCGGGCACCGGCCTGTCCCTCGTGCTCGTCCTCTCCCTCGCCTGGGGGCTCGGGCCCAGCGCCATGGCCCCGTTCAACCCGTGCGTCCAGAACTGGCTGTGGGAACCGGTCGGCATCGAACAGGACGGCAAGGACTGCTACGGCGTCACCTTCGGCGACTTCGTCTTCCACGAGCGGCTGCGGGAGGCCACCGGCCTCATCCGCGACCAGAACGCGGCCGTGGACGCCGCCCCGCGAGGCACCCCGCACGTCACCGTCGCCTACTTCGGCGCGCTCAGCACCACCGCCGCCTCCGACCTCAACCTCGCCGGGGTGCAGGGGGAGCTGCTCGGCATCGCCCACCGCCAGGCCGAGCACAACGCGTCCGCCGACGCCTCCCTGCCCCGCATCAAGATCATGCTGGTCAGCACCGGGCAGGGCTGGTCGCACGCCGCCGACGCCGCCCGGATGGTCGTCGCCCGGTCCGAGCGCACCCGCGACCGGATGGACCGGCCCATCGCCGCCCTCGGGTTCGGCCAGAGCCTCCAGGGCACCACCGAGGCCATCCGGGTGCTGGGCGCCGCGCGCATCCCGGTGGTCGGCACCACCGCCACCTTCGACGACATCGCCCTGGAGGCGTCGGGCAAGTACGGCCAGTACTTCTTCCCGCTCGCCCCGGCCAACTCCCGGATCGCCGAACAGGCCGCCGCCTGGGCCTACCACGGGGCGGCCTGGGACGGCGGGGGCCTGGCAGCGGGGGAGGGGACGCCGACCCTGGGCCCGGCGCGCACCGCCGTGGCCATCGCCAACAACCAGGGCGGGGAGAGCTACGGGCCGCACCTGGCGGTGCGGTTCATGTCCGCGTTCCGCGCCCTGGGCGGGGAGCCCTGGGAGGACCCCGACGGCCGGGAGCCGCCCGCCGTGGGCATGGCCGACGGCTCCAGCGCGGTCGTCCCCGGGGTGCTGCCCTACCGGGCCGGGGAGGTGTCGCAGGCCGACCACCTCGCGCGGGTGTGCGCCCAGGAGCCGCCCGACCTCATCTACTTCGCGGGGCGCTCCACCGACTTCGCCGACTTCCACCGCCAGCTCCAGGAGGAGGGCATGTGCGTGGAGGCCCGGATCGACGTGCTGGGCGGCGACGACATCGCCAAGTTCGTCACCGACCACGCCGAGACCATCGGCCGGGCCGACGGGTACCCCGTGTTCTACACGCCGCTGGCCGCCAGCGGGTCCTGGGGGCGCTACACCGAGGGCAGCGAGCGCGCGTTCTACGCCGAGGCCGAGGCACTGGTGGAGGAGCTGTACGGCGACGGGGACGCGGAGGCGGGCGCGGCGGGCGCCGACGCCGCCGACGGCGGCCTGCCCTCGATCGCCCACGCCGCTGTCGCGGCCGACGCCGTCACCGTGCTCTCCCGGGCGCTGCGCGGCATCGACCACCCGGTGCCCGGCGGCGACGCGCCGCCGTTCCTGGGCGACGACGACGCCTACCACGCCGAACGCGACGCCCTGGTGGAGCGCATCCAGAACACGGCGGGGCTGTCCGCGGTCTCGGGGCACATCGCGTTCGGGGAACCCGCCCGCGGCAACTGGTACGACGACCGGATGGTGCAGCTCGTGGTCGTGGGGCCGCGCGGCGAGGACGGCTCGCGCCAGCACGTGGTGGCGGCCTGCGGGCGGATCAGCCCGTCCACGGTCGACCCCGGCCCCGGCTGCGTGTGACGCGCGCGTCGCCGCAGCCGGGTGGCGCGGGCGGGCCCCGGCGAGAGAAGATGCCCCCTGTGGACCGTACAGACCCCGCCGAGCTGCGCAAACCCTACGTGGGGGCGCCCCTGCGCCGCGCCGACCTCGCCGATCATCCCATGACCCAGTTCCACGTGTGGTTCGAGGAGGCCCACGAGTCGGGCCTGGCCGAGCCCAACGCGATGGTGCTGGCCTCCGCGGAGCCCGACGGCATGCCGCGCGCCCGTACGGTGCTGATGAAGGGCTACGACCGCCGGGGCCTGCGCTTCTTCACCAACTACACCTCGCGCAAGGGTGTCGCCCTGGCCGCCGACCCGCGGGCGAGCGTGGTCTTCCCCTGGCACCCCATCCGCCGCCAGGTCCTCGTCGCGGGCCGGGTCGAGCGCCTGGGCGACGCCGAGAACGACCGCTACTTCGCGTCCCGCCCGCGCGGCTCCCGCCTGGGCGCCTGGGCCAGCGAGCGCCAGTCCCAGCCGGTCGCCGACCGCGACGACCTGGACCGCCTCTACCGCGAGTTCGAGACGGTCTGGCCGGGCGACGCCGAGATCCCCCGCCCCGCCTACTGGGGCGGCTTCCGCCTGATCCCGAGTGAGGTCGAGTTCTGGCAGGGCGGCGCCGACCGCATGCACGACCGCTTCCGCTACCTGCGCACCGACGACGGCACCTGGGACATCACCCGCCTGGCCCCCTGAGCCCGCGGTCCCCGAACCCGCCCGGCCCCCGGCCCCCGGCCCGGGGGTGAGAAGCGGTGCGGGTCCGACGCCCGGGTGCGTACGGAATTTCGGGTCCTTGCCGTCACGATATGCTTGCGGTATTCGGTGGTCGCTCCCGCGGTCGTGCGGACGCCCCGGTCCCCACTCGGCTCCCGGGAATCGCATCGCGCCGGCCTGTGTTGTGAGAGACCTGCCGTGCCCGCCGTGATCGTGCGCCGGGCGCAGAGCCATGGGAGGGGAGTCTTGACCGCACACGGGCTGATCGACACCACGGAGATGTACCTCCGGACGGTATTCGAGCTCGAAGAGGAGGGCATCGTCCCCCTCCGGGCACGGATCGCCGAGCGCCTGCACCAGAGCGGCCCGACCGTCAGCCAGACCGTGGCCCGCATGGAGCGCGACGGCCTGCTGCGGGTCGAGAACGACCGGCACCTGGTCATGACCGCCGAGGGGCGCAGGCTGGCCACCCACGTCATGCGCAAGCACCGGCTGGCGGAGCGGCTGCTCGTCGACGTCATCGGGCTGCCCTGGGAGGACGTCCACATCGAGGCCTGCCGCTGGGAGCACGTCATCTCCGAGGCCGTGGAGGAGCGCCTGGTGACGCTGCTCAACGCCCCCTCGGTGTGCCCCCACGGCAACCCGATCCCGGCGCTGGACGAGCTGGGCCTGGACGACTACTCGCCCGAGCCCTTCACCGACGAGTCCATCGTGCCGATGGTCGACGTGGCCTCGGGGACGGACACCGCCGTCACCGTGCGCCGCATCAGCGAGCAGATCCAGTCCGACGCCGACATCATGCGCACCCTGCGCGAGGCGGGGGTGCAGCCCGAGAACGAGGTCGTGCTGCGCGCCGGCGACGACGGGGTGCGGATCCTCGCCGAGGACGGCGGGAGCACCGAGCTCACGGCGGCCATCGCCGGGCACATCTTCGTCGCCAAGCCGTGACGACGGGGACCCGTTGCTCATCAGGATTGTCACATTGCGCTGCGAGAACATTGACGGTGTTGCTACGCTCGCTGCAAGGTGCGGTCGTTCGGGTGACCCGGGGCGGGCATGCTTGCAGTTCATGACGGCGAGGTGGCGGCTAGATGACACGGTGGGGTGAGCCCTTCCGGGAAGGCGACGCGCTCGCCACGGCCGCCGTCGTGGACCGCGCGCAGATCGCCATCGTCGTCATCGACCGGTTCAGCCTGCTGCGCTACTGGAACCCCTTCGCACGCGAACTCTTCGGCTTCGTCGGCGGCCGCGACTACGTCGGGCTCTCCCTGCTCGACATCGGCATCCACGAGTCCGACCGCGAACACGCCTCCCAGCTGGCCCGCCGCGTCCTGCGCGGCGAGCCCTGGGAGGGCACGTTCGCGGTCCTCAAGGGCGACTCCACCTGGATCCACGTCCGCGCCCAGGCCGTGCCCATGCGCAACGACGACGGCGAGATCGACGGCATCACGCTCATCGCCCGCGAGGCGCTGCGCAGCGGCCGGGTCGAGGAGCAGTACGGCCTGCTGGAGCGGATCGGCAGCCGGCTGGCCAGCTCACTGGAGTTCGACTCCACCGTGCGAGGGGTCGCCGGCATCCTGGTGCCCCAGTTCGCCGACCACTGTTTCATCGACCTCTACGACCACGACCGGCTGGTCAGACGGGTCTCGGTGCACGCCGAGGGGTGGACGCCCCCGGCCCGCACCTGGTTCGACGTCGGGGACGAGGTCCGCTACCCCGAACGCCACTTCGTGACCCAGGCGCTGCGCCGCCTGGAGACGGTCGTCAGCAGCGACTACCTCTTCGAGAACTCCCCCAACACCCGCTCCGACATGGTCTCCCGGCAGGTCGGCATCACCTCCGCGATCGCCGCCCCGCTGCGCGCCCGCGGCGAGGTCCTGGGGGTGCTCACCCTGGCCCTGTCCGGGCTGTCCCCGCGCCAGAAGAACACCTACGGCGGCTTCGACCGCGACCTCGTGGGCGCCATCGCCTCCCGGGTCGCCCTGGCCATCGACAACGCCCGGCTGTTCGAGGAGGAGCGCAGCACCGCCCTGGCCTTCCAGAACAGCCTGCTGCCCAACCACTTCCCGCCCCAGGACGGGCTCACCATCGCCTCCCGCTACCTGCCCGCCGGGCCCACCCAGGCGCACGGGCACGGCATCCAGACCCAGGTGGGCGGCGACTTCTACGACGTCATCCCGCTCTCGGCCGGCCGGGTGGGCCTGGTCATCGGCGACGTCGAGGGCCGCGGCCCGCACGCCGCCGCCGTCATGGGCCAGCTGCGCGCCGCCCTGCGGGCCTTCGCCCAGGCCGACCGCGAACCCGCCGACATCCTGCGCGAGCTCGACGAGTGGGTGCGCCGGCTGGGCCGCCCCGACGACGAGGGCGGCACCTGGATCCCCAGCGTCAGCTGCCTGTACATGGTCTACGACGCCTGGTCGCGCGAGCTCTCCTACGCCAACGCCGGGCACGCCGCCCCGCTGCTCATCACCTCGGACTCCGTCGAGGCCCTGGAGCTGGAGGTCAACGACCGCATGCTCGGCACCCGGGTCAAGGGCGGCGCGGGCGAGGACGTGGTCTACCACCCGGCGGAGCTGCGGCTGCCCACCGGCGCCACACTGCTGCTGTACACCGACGGGCTGATCGACCGCACCCCCGTGGGCGGAATCCGCGACCCCGAACGGGCGTTCCGCAGGCTCACCGAGCGGGTCGCGGAGGTCGCCGACAAGGACGTGGAGCAGATCGCCGAGGCGGCGGTGCACAGCGTTCCGGGCGAACTCGACGACGACACCGCGCTGCTGGTCGTGCGCACCGACTCCGACGAGCTCGCGCTGCGCGAGGGCTGGTTCCCCTCCGAGGCCTCCACCGTGGGCGAGGCCCGCCACCTGGCGGCCAACACCTTCAAGGAGTGGGGGATGGACCGGGACCAGGCGGAGCTGGCCTGCCTGCTGGTCTCGGAGATCGTCACCAACGTCGTCATCCACGCCACCCCGCACCCGGTGCACCGCGAGTTCACCGACAACGGGGTGCGCGACTCCGAGACGCCCTTCGAGGGCGGCGGCTCCTTCGACGAGTTCGACGAGGACTGGAGCGACCTGCTGGACGAGGTCGCCGAGGCCGACGAGGCGGTGGCCGAGGACGACGACAAGGAGTTCCTGCTCCGCCTGCGCAAGGGCGCCTCCCGGGTGTGGGTGGAGGTCTTCGACCACGACCTGCGCCTGCCGCGCATCCGCAGCGCCGCCGCGGACGACGAGGGCGGCCGGGGCCTGTACCTGGTGGAGCAGCTGGCGACCCGCTGGGGATCGCGGCCGACCCCGGACGGCAAGGCGGTCTGGTTCGAGATGCCCATGCACGCGCCGGTGGAGGACGAGGGGATCGAGCCCCCCGCCTGAGCGCGGGGCCCGGGGTCCGACCGGTGACCGGGCGGACGCGCTGCGTTCCGTGACGCAAAAGACCTGGATTTACCACCGGTCAGGTAGGTAATTTGTACGGCATTCCCCGTCCCCCGATCTCTCCTGCGGAGTAGCCGATGACCTCCCGCCACCTGCCCGTGTTCGGCGCCCTCGCCGCCGGGGCCGTCCTGCTGGCCACCGCCTGCGCCCCGGCCGACGACGCCGCCTCCGGAACCGACGGTGACAACACCGTCGAGTGCACGCCCGGCGGCCTGCCCACCCTCACCGAGGGCGTGCTCACCATCGGCACCGACAGCCCGGCCTACCCGCCGTGGTTCGCCGACGACGACCCCGCCAACGGCGAGGGCTTCGAAGGCGCCGTCGCCTACGCGGTCGCCCTCGAACTGGGCTACAGCGCCGAGGACGTCACCTGGACGACGGTGCCGTTCAACAGCGCCATCCAGCCCGGTCCCAAGGACTTCGACTTCGACATCAACCAGTTCTCCATCACCGAGGAGCGGGCACAGGCCGTCGACTTCTCCAGCCCCTACTACGACGTCCGCCAGGCCGTCGTGGCGCTGGCCGGCTCCGAGGCCGCCGAGGCGGCCTCCACCGCCGACCTGGCCGAGCTGACCATCGGCGCGCAGGTCGGCACCACCAGCTACGAGACCCTGCTGGCCACCGTCGACCCGCAGACCGAGCCGCTGGTC
>NZ_JBJJBV010000071.1:0-37465 GCF_045446735.1 Nocardiopsis protaetiae | reverse complement strand
GGGCAGCGAGCCGTCGACGACCGCCCGGGTGCGCACCCGGGTCCCGCAGAGCAGGTCGACCAGGCCGACCCGGTCCGGGCGGACCAGCGCGGAGCTGGCGTGCACGACCACGACGGCGAGCGCGATCCACGCGTGCCCGAACGCAATGAGCGCCGCCACCGGGACGGTCAGCAGCGCGGTGCGCGCCAGCACCCGCGGGCGGGAGGCGGGGGCCGGCCGGGCGGGCTCGGTGAGCGCCAGCCGGACGGCGGCGCGGCCGGGGGTGCAGCGGTCCCGGCGCACCTGCGGCACGAACACCCCGAAGACGGCGGCGGTGCCCAGCAGCACGGCGGTGCGCACGTGCCCGTCGGGGTCGGAGCCGATCACGCCCACGGCGGTCATGGCGGCGGTCAGGGTGCCCGCCCCGTACCACCACAGTCCCAGGTCGAGCAGGGTGCCCAGGGTGCGGCGGGGGAGGTCGGGGGCGACCCGGTCGGGCACGGCGCCGGGCCAGCCGCGGGTGTCGCCCCAGGGCCACAGCGGCAGCAGGAACCGGGCGAGCAGCCAGCCGACGGCGGTCCCGGCGACGCCGAGCGCGACGAACAGCGGGGAGGCCTCGGCGTAGGCGCAGGGGTAGACGCCCAGCAGGCCGGTGCCGCGGACGGCGTCGGCGGCCAGGGCCAGTCCGGCGCCCAGCAGCAGGGTGACGACCGGGCCGCGGCGGAAGCGGTCGCGGGCCAGCCAGCCCACGGGCAGGAGGACCGCGAAGGCCAGGACCGGTCCGTACCGGTCGGCGGGACCCTGTCCCGCCCCCGGCCAGCACAGCCCGTCGACGGCGGCGGGCAGCGGCCAGACCGCGTAGGCCGCCAGGGCCAGTCCGGCCAGCAGCGCCGCGAGGCTCGCGCGCCCGGGGCGGCCGTACAGCCGCCCGTAGCGCCGGTGCTGTCCGCGCAGGTAGAGGGCGGCGGCCAGGACGACGAGCAGGGGCACGGCGACGACGGCCACGTCCACGGCCTCCTGCCCGGTGCCGAACGGTCGGATCACGCGCACTGCCCTCCCTGCTCCCTGTCCAGGGCGCAACGGTAGTACGCCGGGCGGGTCCGCGGGTGTCGAACGCCGCTTTGAACCGGTATGGTCGCCCACGGGCGTCGTCACACGGAGCACTCCTTGCACTTCGCTCAGCAATATGTGACATTCGTCCTATAGGTCCTCAGCGGGTCGCACACCCCCCAAGTCCCCACCCTCCAGGTGGACATTCCGCCTCGTCATGGCAGACTGCCTCCACCACCCGGATATTTCGTCGTTTCTCTGTCGAGATACGATCCCCAACGCCGAAATGCCGCGTTTGTGGTTACCCTGCGGTAGGCCCCGTGTCGAGACACCCCCACGAACGGACGCGGCCCGCAGGGCGGGCGGCCCCCAAGGCCCGCGGTGTCGACATCCGGACACCGGTCGGGACGGCGCCCCTGATACCGCACCCCGAGAAGACTTTCGACGCGGATCGACAGGAGAACCGTGCAGGCAGTACCCCAAAGACGCGGACGGACGATCGCGTCCCGCATCCGCGCAATGGTCACGATCCCCACGGCGGCGCTGCTCGCCCTGTGGCTGATCCTCACCGCGGTCCTGGCCGTGAACGCCGGGCTCCAGCACATCCGCGCCAAGGCGACCAACGACATGGTGACCCCCGCCGCCGTCGGCCTGGTGAGCGCCATGCAGGAGCGCGCCCGGACCATCTCCCACATCGAGGACCCCGGCGACGAGACGCTGTCCGCCGAGCTGGCCCAGGCCCGGCAGGAGACCGACGACTCCCTGGGCACGGTCATCAACGAGCTCATCGGGTTCGCCGACCTGGCGCCCGGCCAGGCCGGCCACCACATCGAGATGCTGCACCAGCGGTACGGCGAGATCGGCGACGTGCGCGCGGCGGTCGACGACGGCACCGCCACCCGTGACGAGGTCCTCGACTACTACAACGAGCTGATCCTGCACGGCGCGGACAGCTTCGACAGCCAGGCCCGCTCCGGCAACGTGATCGAGGCGTTCAACTCCTCCATCAGCGCCACCTACATGTTCCGCACCGTCGACCTGTTCGCCCGGTCGGACGCCCAGCTCGCCCGCGCCTTCGCCACGGACGAGCTGTCCTGGGAGGACCAGCTGGTCTTCGCCGAGCTCGTCGGCTCCTACCAGAGCATGCTCGACGCCAACGGCCCCTACCTGGGCGGCCCCGGCCAGCAGGAGCGGCTCACCGCGGTCCTGGAGAGCCCCGAGTACCAGCGGCTCACCGAGATGCAGAACGAGATCATCAACCGCCGCATCGAGGTCGAGAGCGTCACGGACCCGCTCACCTACGTCGTGACCGACGTCGAGGACCTGTCCATGCCCGTCGACGGCGCCGCCTGGCAGGACGACTACAACTACGTCCTGGGCGAGTTCACCGACATCGGCGCCGACGAGGCCCTCAACGCGGCGGCGCTCACCAGCGACCGGGCCTGGCGGTCCACCTTCATCGCCCTCGGCGGCAGCCTGGGTGTGGCCGCAGTGGGCATCGTCGCCTTCCTGTTGGCCCGCCGCTCCTCCCGCTCGCTCACCAGCCGCCTGGTGCGCCTGCGCGACGACGCCAACGACCTGGCCGACAAGCGCCTGCCCGACCTCATGGACCGGCTGCACCGCGGCGAGCGGGTGGACACCGACGCGATGCTGCCGCTCATGGCCACCAGCGACGACGAGATCGGCGACGTGGCCCGCGCGTTCAACACCGCCCAGCGGGCCGCGGTCGACGAGGCCGTCCAGCAGACGGAGCTGCGCCACGGCATCAACCGGGTGTTCCTCAACATCGCCCACCGCAGCCAGACCCTGGTCCACCGGCAGCTGCGCCTGCTGGACAAGATGGAGCGCGAGCAGGAGGACCCCGAGCAGCTCGCCCAGCTGTTCAAACTGGACCACCTGGCCACCCGCTCCCGCCGCAACGCCGAGAACCTGCTCATCCTCGGCGGCGAGGCGCCCGGGCGGACCTGGCACCGGCCGATGCCGCTCATCGACGTGCTGCGCGGCGCCATCTCCGAGTCCGGCGACTACACCCGGGTCAAGCGCGAGCGCATCGCCCGCGTGCACCTCAACGGCCCGGCCGTCGCCGACGTCATCCACCTGGTCGCGGAGCTGGTCGACAACGCCGCCATGTTCTCGCCCCCGCACACCCAGGTACGGCTGAGCAGCGACGACGTGCCCAACGGTGTGACGATCGAGATCGAGGACCGCGGCCTGGGCATGACCGAGGAGGAGCTGGCCTCCGCCAACGCGCTGCTGGCCGACCCGCCCGAGTTCGACGTCATGCGCCTCAACGAGAAGATGCGCCTGGGCCTGTTCGTGGTCTCCCACCTGGCCCACCGGCACGGCATCAAGGTGCACCTGCGCCCGTCGCCGTACGGCGGCGTGCAGGCCATCGTCCTGCTGCCGCACGACATCATCACCGGCGAGCGCACCTCGGTGACCGCCGCCGAGGAGCAGGACGGCGACATCTGGGAGGTGCGCGAGATCCTCGACCACGCCCCCGGCGGCGTCCTGGAGTCCGGGGCCACCCCGGTCCTGGCCCCGGTCCCCCCGGTCGACGGGCCGGGCCCCTCCCCCGCCCCCGCGGCGGAGCCCCTGGACGGACCGCGGGAGACCGAGACCTCCCCGTCCGCCGACACCGTGTCCGAGACCGGCTCGTCCAACGGCGCGGGATCCCCCGCCGTCAACGGCTCCAACGGTTCCCACGGAGCCGACGTCCTGGACTCCCGTCCTCCCCTCCCCACCCGACGGCCCACCATCAGCGCGGTGCCCTCCCCCGACGCCGGGACGGCGGAGCCCGAGCGGGTCGAGGCGGGCGGCGGACGGCCCTCCCT
This sequence comes from Nocardiopsis protaetiae, assembly GCF_045446735.1. Classification (NCBI taxonomy): domain Bacteria; kingdom Bacillati; phylum Actinomycetota; class Actinomycetes; order Streptosporangiales; family Nocardiopsidaceae; genus Nocardiopsis; species Nocardiopsis protaetiae. The sequence goes on along the minus strand of NZ_JBJJBV010000071.1, from coordinate 33,602 downwards.
CCCCAAACGCCGTCCCCAGGAGAACCTGGCCCCGCAACTGGCCGCCGACCCCGAACCCCCCTCGCGGAACGGGAACGCCGACGGGGCCACGGCCCCCGGGGCGGGCGGCATCGACGGTGCCGAGCGGCTGGCGCGCCTGCGCCGGAACATGACCGCGTTCCAGCAGGGGACGGACCGCGGTCGGCGCGAAGGCAAGCACCACACCCACGAGACCGACAAGGACGACTGACAGTGACGAGTACTCCCGAACGCGTCGAGCACGAAGGCTCGGGCAAGAAGGACATCGACTGGCTGCTGGACGAGTTGCTCGAACGCGCGGTGGGCTCCCGGCACGCCATCGTCCTCTCCGCGGACGGCCTGCTGATCGGCCGTTCCCGCGAGCTGGCCAAGGAGGACGCCGAGCACCTGTCGGCGGTCGCCTCCGCCTTCCAGAGCCTGGCCCGGGGCACCGGGCGGCACTTCGACGGCGGCGACGTCCTACAGACCGTGGTCGAGATGGAGCGGGCGTACCTCTTCGTCACCGGCGCCGGCCGGGGCGCCTGCCTGGCGGTCCTGGCCGAGGAGAGCGCCGACGTGGGCCTCATCGCCTATGAGATGAACGTCCTGGTCGAGCAAGTGGGCCGCTACCTCGACGCGGCACCCCGCCACGAGGGAGCGACCGGAGAAGCCACGCGATAGGGGGCGGCCATGCAAGCGCACGACGCATTCGATCCGGGTGGGAATCCCCACGGCCTGCCGCACCGCGACGCGGTCGGCGGGTACGGGGGCACGGAGCCGGACGGCCACGGCGGCCCGGACGGGGTGGACGACCCCGGGGCCGGTCCGCTGGTCCGTCCGTACGTGATCGCCCAGGGCCGGGACCACGCCGACACGGTCAAGCTGGACATGATCAGCGTGGTCATCGCGGCCAAGAGGGCCGAGGTCGACGAGATGGCCCTGGAACCCGAGCAGATCCGGATCCTGGAGCTGTGCCGCCGTCCCCTGTCGGTCGCCGAGCTGTCCGCCCACCTGGACATCCCGGTGGCGGTCGTCAAGGTCCTGCTCAGCGACCTCCTCAACCGCGGGCTGGCCTTGGCCCGCGCCCCCTACACAGCGAAAAGCCCGGTCAGCCGGGACGTACTCCAGGCGGTTCTCGATGGCATCCAGCGACTCTGACCTCTCCCAGGACTCCGTTCCGTCCGCGTTGAAGATCCTCGTCGCGGGCGGTTTCGGCGCGGGCAAGACCACCCTGGTGGGCTCGGTGAGCGAGATCGCCCCGCTCAGCACCGAGGAGGTGATGACCGAGGCCAGCTACGGCGTGGACGACCTGTCGGGTGTGGAGTCCAAGACGACCACGACGGTGGCGCTGGACTTCGGGCGCATCACCATCAGCCCCAGCCTGGTGCTGTACCTGTTCGGCACGCCGGGCCAGGAGCGCTTCTGGTTCATGTGGGAGGAGCTGTCGGAGGGCGCCCTGGGCGCGATCGTCATCGCCGACACCCGCCGGCTGGAGACCTGCTTCGCCGCCGTGGACTTCTTCGAACGGCGGGGGGTGCCGTTCGTCGTCGCGGTGAACTGCTTCGACGGCGCCCACCAGTACGAGGCGGAGGAGGTGCGGGCGGCGCTGACCCTGGACCCGGCGATCCCGGTGGTCCTGTGCGACGCGCGCGTGCGCTCCTCGGCCAAGGAGGTCCTGCTCACCCTGGTCACCCGGGTCGCGGAGCGCATGGCCGCCTGACCTGGGGAACCCGTGAGGATGCCGGCAGGGTTCTGGAGGCCACGGAGAAGATGTCCGAGGAACGAGGACATCGCCGTAGTGGCCGAAGGTTCCTGCCTTCTGGGGCATCCGAACAGGCCAAAGCGAAGCGGAGGCCATAAATAAGCACGGTCCGCGGGGCGGACGGGGCATCGACCCGTCCGCCCCGCGGCGTTGCGGGGGCCTGTACAGAGGGATACGGCCCGGACACGATTAGGGTTCGGGCCAGTGGCCACCCCACCCGGAGTCCCTGTACAAAAGGACATTCCGGGTAAAGTGCGCCCCGAGGCACGTCCCGGATGTGCCCCGCCCCGCAGACCATGGACCCGTCCCGGGCGGGCCCGCACGAGGTGACTGGAGTGACTCCCCCATGAAGCGGTTCGAGTGGCGCGACCGTATCGACGCCCTGGACGCCGAGGCCGACTGCGAAGAGATCGTGCGCATCCTGGGGACCCACGAGTTCCCCTGGGACATCGAGCAGGCGCTCGGCCTGGCCCTGTACCGGACCTACGCGGTGCCGAGCATCGGTGAGCTGCTGGCGCACACGCGCGAGTTCACCGAGCGCACCCAGCACCGCTACGACGACACCGCGCTCATCCTCAACGACATCATGGAGCACGGGTTCGGCCCCGGGCGGGGCCGCGACGCCCTGCGGCGGATGAACCAGATGCACCGCTCCTACGACATCTCCAACGACGACTACCGGTACGTCCTGAGCACCTTCGTCGTCATGCCGGTGCGCTGGCTCAACGACCTCGGGTACGGGTGGCGGCGGCTGTCCGACCACGAGATCGCGGCGAGCACCAACTACTACCGCAAGCTCGGCAAGCACATGGGGATCAAGGACGTCCCCGAGACCTACGCGGAGTTCCTGGAGCTGTTCGACTCCTACGAGCGCGAGCACTTCGCCTACACCGACGGCGGCCGGGCCGTCTCCGACGCCACCCTCGGGCTGATGGTGGACTTCTACCCGGCCTGGCAGCGGCCGCTGGTGCGCCCCTTCACCAAGGCGCTGCTGGACGACCGCCTCATCACCGCGTTCCGCTACCCCGAACCGTCGAAGGCCTGGCGCTCCCTGGCCGCGGGCGCGCTGCGCCTGCGGGCGCGGGTGGTCCGGTTCATGCCGCCGCGCACCGAGGCGCGCTGGGCCCGCCAGAGCCCCAACATCCGCAGCTACCCCGGCGGCTACGACCCCTCGCGCATCGGCACCTTCCCCCAGGGCTGCCCGGTCCCGCACGGCATGGACACCGTGGAGGTGCCCGCCACCGGCGCCCGGGTCCCCGCGCCCGGCCAGGCCGTGGCGCCCGAGGGCGCGCCCGTCGAGGCTCCGGAAGCCGCCGGCACCGACTGACCCCCGCCCCCGCCTCTCCCCTAACCCGAAGGAGCCGCGCATGAAGCGCTTCGATTTCCGCGACGAGATCCACCGCCTGGACCCCGAGGCCGACTGCGTGCGGATCATGCAGATCCTCAACGCCCACGAGTTCCCCTGGGACATGGGCCGGGCCCTGGGCATCGCCCTGTACCGGACCTACGCGGTGCCCAGCATCGGCGGGCTGCTCGGCAGGACCGACCAGTTCACCGGCCAGACCCAGAAGCGCTACGACGACACCGCGCTCATCCTCAACGGCATGATGCGGTACGGGTTCGAGCCCGGCCAGGGCCGCGACTCGCTGCGGCGGATGAACCAGATGCACCGCTCCTACGACATCTCCAACGACGACTACCGGTACGTGCTCAGCACCTTCGTCGTCATGCCGGTGCGCTGGCTCAACGACTACGGGTACGGGTGGCGCACGCTGTCCGACCACGAGATCTCGGCGATCGTCCACTACTACCGCAAGCTCGGCAAGTACATGGGCATCAAGGAGATCCCCGAGACCTACGAGGAGTTCCGGGACCTGCTCGACGGCTACGAGAAGGAGCACTTCGCCTACAGCGAGGGCGGCCGCAAGGTCTCCGACGCCACCCTCGACCTCATGGTGACCTTCTACCCGCCGCGGGTGGCCGGGCTGGCCCGCAGGTTCTCCATGGCGATCCTGGACGAGTCGCTCATCGAGACCTTCCGCTACGACCCGCCGTCCAAGGCCTGGAGGAGGTCGGCCGACATCGCGCTGAAGATCCGGGCCAAGGTCGTGCGCCGGATGAAGCCGCGCGAGGAGCCGTTCTGGGCCGACCAGAACCCGAACATCCGCAGCTACCCCGGCGGCTACGACGTCAACAGGATCGGCACGTTCCCGGCGGGCTGCCCGGTCGCCCACGACGTGGACCCGGTGGCGCACGAGGAGCTCTACGGGAGGAAGGACGGCGAGGCCGCCGGGGCCACCGAGGTCTCCGAGAGCGCCGAGGCCACCGCGGACGGGCGCGCGTGACCGCCACCTCCGACCCGGCCGCCCCCTCCCCGGCCGACCCGGCGCCCGGAACCGCCGCCCCCGCGGCCGCGGCCGGGCCGCTGCCCCGCTCGGTGCACGCCTGGTACGGCAGCGGCGCGGTGGCCACCGGCATCTTCAACACGGTCCCCGGCCTGCTGCTGCTCATCTACCTCACCGACACGCTCGCGGTGAGCCCGGCGGTGGCCGGGCTGGTGGTGCTGCTGCCCAAGATCGTGGACCTGGTGGTCAGCCCCTACATCGGGGTCTGGTCGGACCGCACGCGCTCCTCCTGGGGGCCGCGGCGGCCGTGGATGCTGGGCGGGGCGCTGACCCTGCCGGTGCTGTTCGCGGCGATGTTCGCCGGCCCGCCGCTCCAGGGGAACGGAGCGGCGGTGTACGTGGCGGCGGTGTTCGTCGTCGCGGCGCTGGCGTCGTCGGCCTTCCAGGTGCCGCACGCGGCGATGCCCGGGGAGATCACCTCGGACTACCACGAGCGGTCGACGTTCACCGCGTGGCGGACCGTGTTCGTGGGCCTGGCCCTGATGCTGGGCGGGGCACTGGCCCCGGTGATCCAGACCGCGCCCGCCGACGAGGTGGTCGGCTACCGGCTGATGGGCGCGGTCATGGGCGCCGTGGTGCTGGTGTCGATGCTGGGCACGGTGATCGGCACCCGCCGGGCGCCGCGCACGGTGTTCCCGCACCGCACCGAGGGGATGGCCGCCCAGCTGCGGACGGCGCTGACGCACCGGCACTTCCGGGTGCTGTTCCCCGCCAACCTCCTGATGGCCGTGGCCGGCGGGACCATGGTGGCGGGTGTGCCGTACGTGACCGCGAACGTCATGGGCGAGCCCGCCTACACGAGCATCCTCATGGTGTGCGTGCTGGTGCCGCTGATGGCGACCGCGCCGCTGTGGCGGCGGATCTCGGTGCGGGTGGACAAGCGCCGGGCGGCCGCCTACTCGGCCGTGGTGTTCTCCCTGGGCGGCCTGGGGCTGCTGTGCATCCCGCTGGGGGGCGTGCCGATCGCGGTCGTCTCCTCGGTGCTGGTGGGCATCGGCTTGTCCGGGTCGATGCTGCTGCCGTGGTCGATGCTGGCCGACTGCCTGGCCGCCACCGACGACGGCCGCCGCCAGGGCGGTGTGCTGTCGGGGGTGTGGACGGCGGGCGAGGCGCTGGCCCAGTCGGTGGGCACCGGTCTGCTGTCGCTGTCGCTGGCGGTGAGCGGCTACGTGGAGTCGGGCGCGGGCGAGGTCGTGCGCCAGAGCGACGAGGCGCTGCGGGGGATGCTCATCGGCAGCACGCTGGTCCCGGCCGCGGTGATGCTGCTGTGCCTGGTCCCGCTGGCGTTCTACCGCCTCACCTCGGTGGACGTCGAACCGTCGGCCGAGAGCGCGAGGTGATCGGCGGGGCCCGCCGCGGCGCGGGCCCCGCCTCCAGTCCGGTTCAGGGGGTGAGGACGAGTGCCCCGCGCCCGTGTCCGGAGTCCAGGACCCGGTGCGCGCGGGCGGCCTCGGCCAGCGGCAGGACCTCCCGCAGCTCCACCGCGTACTCCCCGCGCTCGTACAGCTCGACCACGGAGGCCAGCCGCTCGGCCGAGCGGACCCCGTCGGCGGCCGCCGTGCCGAACCGTTCCGGGGCGTCCGGGGAGACCATGCTCAGCACCCGGCCGGGTGTGCCGACGATCTCCAGGACCCGGCGCAGCGAGGCGTCGTCGCGGGCGTCGTACCCGGCGTCGACCCCGTTCGGGGCCGCGGCCCGGACCTGTTCGACCATGGTGTCCCCGTAGGTGACGGGGACCGCGCCCAGGGCGCGCAGGTGGTCGTGGTGGCGTTCGGAGGCCGCGCCGACCACCCGGGCCGCGCCCCGCAGCAGGGCCAGCCGCACGATCGCCGTGCCCAGTCCGCCGGCGGCGGAGTTGACGAACAGGGTGTCGCCGGGGCCGACCTTCAGCGCCTCCAGGACCATGACCGCCCCCTGGGCCCGGGCGGGCAGGGCCGCCGCCTCGGCCTCGGGCAGGGCGTCGGGCCGGGGGACGACCTGGTCGGCGCCCACCACGATGTGCTCGGCGTAGGCCCCGAAGGTGGAGAAGCCCAGCACCGGGGTGCCCGCCGCCGGTCCTGCGGCCCCCTCCCCGAGGGCGTCCACGGTCCCGGCGAACTGGTTGCCCGGGACCAGCGGCAGGGTGATCCGGTCGCGCCAGGGGACGTCGCCCCGGCGGACCCGCGCGTCGATGGGCAGCGCGCCGACGGCGGCGATCCGGACGCGGACCTGTCCGGGGCCGGGCTCGGGCAGGGGCAGGTCGACGGGGGTCAGTACCCCGGGGTCCCCGAAGCGGGTGATGGTGACGGCGTGCACGGTGCCTCCGGTGGTTCAGGCGTCCCGGTCGGGACGGGTGGCGGGCAACAACAGGGCGGGGAGCAGGGCGGCGGCGGTCAGGGCGGCCATCCACCAGAACGCCGCCTGGAAGGCCGGCCCGGGGTCGGGCGCGGCGGCCGCGCCCCGGGCCAGGACCAGGGCGAGCCCGGCGGTCCCGGCGGCCGCGCCGACGCGTTGCAGCACGTTGAGGGCGACGGTGGCGTGCGGGATCCGGTCGGGTGCCAGCCCCCGGTAGGCGGCGGCGAGCAGCGGCACCGAGGCGGTGCCCAGGCCCGCCCCGCGGACGAAGAGGGCGGCGCCGAGCCACCACACGGGGGTGTCGGCGGTGGCGAGCGCGAAGGGGACGGTGGCCAGGGCGGCCACGAGGTAACGGGGTGCCAGCCGGTCGGCGGGTCCGCCGACGCACAGGACGGCCAGGGCCACCCCGGCGCCCATGGGGGCGAGCAGCAGTCCGGCGTCCAGGGGGTCGGCCCCGGCGACGCGCTGGTGGAAGAGGGGGAGCAGGAACATGCCGCCCCAGATGCACAGCCCGAAGACGAACATGAGCGCGGCACCGTTGCGGAACGGCGCGTGGGCGAACAGCCGCAGGTCCAGGGCGGGCGGCGGCGCGCCCTCCCGGGGCCGCAGGGCGCGCAGCACGAAGCCCGCGAGTAGCAGGGCGCCGAGCCCCGCCCACAGAAGTCCGGCCGAAGAGCCGGGGGACGGCGAGGACGACGAGGACAGCCCGTGGAGCAGTGCGACCAGGCCCAGGGAGAGCAGGGCCAGGCCCACCGGGTCCAGGCGTTCGGCGCGGTCGGGCTCGCCCCGGGGCACCCCGCGCACGGCGCACAGGACGGCGATCGCGACCAGGGGCAGGACCAGGGCGAACACCCAGCGGTGGCCCAGGGAGGCCAGGACCGCTCCCCCGGCGACGGGTCCGAGCACGGGGGCGAGCTGGCCGGGCACGCTGATCAGGGCCATGGCCCGGCCCACGCGGCCGGGTCCGGCGGCCCGGGCCAGGATCGCCATGGTGAGCGGCAGGACCATGCCGCCGCCGAACCCGGTGAGGGCCCGCATCGCGATGAGGGATTCCAGGGACCAGGCCAGGCAGGACAGCGCGGCCCCGGCGCCGAACAGGGTGAGCGCGCCGATCCAGGCCGCGCGGGGGCCGAACCGGTCCAGGGCCCAGCCGACGGCGGGGATGGCGGCGGTCATGGCCAGCAGGTTGGCGGTGACGACCCACTGGACCTGCGAGACGGGGGCGTCGTAGGCGGCGGAGAGGTCGTCGACCGCGACGGTGACGACGGTGCTGTCGGCCAGGGCGGCGAAGGCCCCGGCCAGGAGGACCGCGGTGAGCCGGACCAGGGGTGCGTCGAGGCGCTCCCGGTCCCGCGTGCGCGGGGGGTTCTCGGACATAAAAAGTAAACTACACCGTGCAGTGTAAATTTGGCGGTGTGCTTCACCCGGCCCCCGGATCCGGGAATAAGCTACTGATCCCCGAATCGAACGGAACACCCGATGAGCGCCCCGGACCCCGCCGCCCCGCCGCCGGCCTGCGGCCGCCCCGCCAAGCACGCGGCCATCCTCGACGCGGCCCGCCGGGTGTTCCTGCGCGAGGGCTACACCCGCGCGAGCATGGACGCGATCGCCGCCGAGGCCGGGGTCTCCAAGCGCACCGTCTACAACCACTTCGGCGACAAGGAGGGGCTGTTCTCCGCGATCGTGGAGCTCAGCAGCGCCTCGGTCGCCGCGGACTTCGCCGAGACGGCCGCCCGCCACCTGGCCGACCCCGCCGACGCCGAGACGGCCCTGGTCGCCTTCGGCGACGCGTGGGCCTCCCCCGGGCTGCACCGCCCCGACCACGGGGCGCTGGTGCGGCTGCTCATCGCCGAGGCGCTGCACTTCCCCGACGCCGTCCGGGTGTGGCTGGACACCGGCCCCGGGCCGGTCCACCGGGGCCTGGCGGAACGGCTGCGCGCGATGGCCGACCGGGGCCTGCTCGACATCCCTGAGGGCGGGGAGGAGACGGCCGCCGGGCACTACGTGGCGCTGGTGCAGACCCCGGCGACCAACCGGACGTTCTTCAACGCCGCCCCGCTGGAGGAGGCCGAGCGCCGGGGGCTGGTCCGCTCCGGGGTCACCGCGTTCCTGCGCATCTACGGCCCCCCGGAGCGGGACCGGGGCGCCCGGGACCGGTCCTAGCGGCCCAGGCGGCGCCAGATCGGGCGCGGCATCATCCGCATGCCCGCGAACACCGGGGCGAGCACCCGCGGCGCCCACACCGTGGTCGCCTTGGAGCGCAGCCCCGTCGACACCGCCTCGGCGACCTGGCCCGGGGTGGCCGGGAACGGCGCCGGGTCCACGTGCGCCGACATCCGGGTGGGCACGTAGCCCGGGCGCACCACCAGCACCCGCGCCCCGCTGCCGTGCAGGGAGTCGGCCAGGCCCTGGGCGAACCCGTCCAGACCCGCCTTGGCCGAGCCGTATACGAAGTTGAATTTACGCACCCGCACGCCCGCCACCGACGACAGCACCACCAGCGCCCCGTGGCCCTGCTCGCGCAGCCGGGCGGCGACCGCCAGCCCCGCGGACACGTGCCCGGTGTAGTTGACCGCCGCCGACCGGGCCGCGGCCGCCGGGTCGGCCTCGTAGTCGGCCTGGGTGCCGAGCACGCCGAACGCGTCCACCACCACGTCGAGGTCGCCCACCAGGGCCACCGCCTCGCCGACCGTGGCGGTGTGGGTGTCGGGGGCGGTGGCGTCGAACTCCAGCGAGTGCACCTTCGCCCCCAGGGCGGTCAGCACGCTCGGCGGCTCGGCCACGCCGCCGCGGGCGGCCAGCACCACCTCGCGGGCGCCCTCGCGCACCAGACGTTCGACGATGGCCAGGCCGATCTCGCTGCGGCCGCCGAGCAGCAGCACGGTCCGCACCGTTCCCACCGAGTCGCGCATGTGCCTTGGGTGTCCTTCCGAACGACGAACGAAATGTCAGAGCAGCCGCAGGCGGCGGGCCAGGTCGGAGACGAGCACCCCGTCGGGGTCCACCCGCTCCCGCACCTTGCGCCACGCGGGCAGGTCGGGGTACATGGCGTGGATCGTCTCCGCGTCGGCCCGGCCGTCCTTGGCCAGGTAGAGGCGGCCGCCCGCGGCCAGCAGGAGCTCGTCGAAGCGGCGCAGCATCCGGCCCAGCCCCGGCAGGTCGGCGGGCAGGTCCACGGCCAGCGTCCACCCGGGCCGGGGGAACGACAGGTGGCCGCCGGTACCCTCGCCCAGCCGCTTGAGCACGGTCAGGAACGACGGCGCGCCCGCCCGGGACAGCCCCTCCATGATCCGGACCAGGGTGTCCTCGGCCCCCAGCGGCACCACGAACTGGTACTGCACCAGCCCGCCCGGCCCGTACATCCGGTTCCAGCCGCGGACGGCGTCCAGCGGGTGGAAGAACCCGGCGACGGGCTGGGCCTCCCCGCGCCTGCGCCGCGGCGCGGCGCCCCGGTACACGGTGTTGAACGCGCCCACCGTCCAGGAGTTGAGCAGCCCCGGCGGCACCCACGGCGGGGCGGCCAGCGGGCTGCCCGCGCGGTGGCGCAGCGGGTCGCGGCGCAGGGCGGGCGGCAGGTCGCGCAGGCCCGCGTGGTCGCCGCGGGTCAGCACCCCGCGGCCCATCGCGCTCCCCTTGGCGAGCAGGTCCACCCAGCACACCGTGTACCGGTGGTCGGCGTCGGTGCGCGCCATCAGGTCCAGGGTGGCGTCCAGGGAGTCGGTGCGGTCGGTGTCCACCCGCACGTAGGAGGTCTGCACCGGCAGCACGGCCAGGGTCGCCTCGGTGATGACCCCGGTCAGCCCCATCCCGCCCAGGGTCGCCCGGAACAGCTCGGCGTCCCCACCGCCGGGGGTGAGCGTCAGTGCCTCCCCGGTGGGCGCGGCCAGGGTCAGGGAGCGCACGTGCGCGCCCAGCGAGGAGTCGACGTGGTGGTTCTTGCCGTGCACGTCGGCGGCGATCGCCCCGCCCACGGTGACCTGCCGCGTTCCGGGGGTGACCGGCACGAAGTACCCGCGTTTGAGCAAGTGGGCGATGAGCCAGTCGAAGGACACCCCGGCCGGGACGGTGACCTCGCCGCGTTCGGTGTCCAGCCGGATCGGGCCGGTCAGCTCGGTGCAGTCCAGGACGGTGCCCCCGGCCGCCTGGGCGGCGTCGCCGTAGGAGCGGCCCAGGCCGCGGGCGAGCACCCCGCGCGGGCCCGCGCCGGCCAGGGCCTCGGCGACCTGCGCGGCGGTGCGGGGGCGCACGACGCGGGCGGCGGTCGGCGCGGTGCGGCCCCACCCGGTGAGGAGCACGGGGCGTTCCGGCTGCGGAGCCACGACGGGGTCCCCCTTAGAGGTAGATGCCCAGCGCCACCAGGAGGGCGAGGGCGACGAGGATGACCTGGAGGGGGCGGTCGCGCAGGGCGATCTCCTCCGGCTCCTCGCCCACGCCCCGGTCCACCAGCAGGTTGTAGCGCAGGACGAACATGATGAACGGAACGATACTGCCCACGTGGAACAGGTTCTGCGCGCCGCCGCCCTGCTCCAGCGCCCACAGGCAGTAGGTGACGATCATCGCCGCCGACGCCATGGTGCGGGTCTGGGACAGGTAGGTGGGGGTGTAGGCGCGCAGGGTGGCCCGGACCGGGCCGCCCGGGTCGCCCTCGCCCAGGGCGCGCAGCTCGGCCTCGCGTTTGCCGACCACGACCAGCAGCGCCGCCAGGGACACCACGATGACGAACCAGGAGGTCAGCGGGACGCCGACGGCGACGCCCCCGGCGACCGCGCGCAGCACGTGGCAGGCGGCGACCGCGACCAGGTCGCAGATCGCGATGTCCTTGAGGTAGCGGGTGTAGGCGAGGGTGAGCAGGACGTACCCGGTGAGGACGCCGGTGAGCAGGGGCCGGCCCAGGGCGAGAGAGGCCGCCGGGGCCAGCACGCACAGGGTGATCCCCACGGCCAGCGCCAGGGGCACCGGGACCAGCCCGGCCGCGATGGGGCGGTGGCGTTTGCGCTCGTGGGCGCGGTCGCGTTCGACGTCGCGGACGTCGTTGAGCAGGTAGGTGCCGCTCGCCGCCGCGCAGAACAGCGCGAAGACCGCCGCGCACAGCAGCAGGGAGCGCGGTTCGGTCAGCGCCCCGGCGGCCGCCGGGGCGGCCAGGACCAGCAGGTTCTTGAGCCACTGGCGCGGGCGGCAGGCCCGCACCAGGGCGAAGGGCAGGGTGTCCCGCACGCGGCGGTCGCCGGGCGGGGTCCCCCCGGTCCCGGTCCCCGGCACCACCGACGTCATGCGTTCACCCTCCCGGCCGCGGGAACGGCCCCGCCCCGCCGGTCGCGGCGGGGACGGGGTCGTGCGGGACCTTCAGTTGTGGTGGGCACGGGGTCGGCCGGTGAGGTACAGGACGACTCCGATCGCGACGAAGCCGATGCCGACGATGAGGGCGGCGAGCGGGATCGTCGTGTGGATCAGCGGCAGCATGGTGCGGCCCTGCTCGGAGTTGGCGACGGCCTGCTGGATCGACTCCTCGTCGAAGACCAGCTCGGCGTCGAGCAGGGTCAGGACCTCCTGGCCGTCCGCGACGACAACGCGGTTCTGGTCCTCGCTGACCTTGAGCGGGGAGCCGGTGGTCGGCTCGATCCAGTAGGTGCGGGTGATGGAGAAGACCTCGTCGCCGGTCACGTCGCCGTCGCCCTCCAGCCCGGCGACCGAGCGCGGCAGGGTGCGCTCGCCGATGACCGCGCCGTCGACGACCTGCTCGAAGCGGTAGACCTCGACGCCCTCGACCTCTTCGACGCCCTTGAACTCCATCGGGACGATCTCCCGGGTGGTCGTCTCGAAGAAGTCGTAGTCGCGCTGCTCGGTGAAGAAGGGGAACTTCCACAGCTGGCCGCTCTGGACGGTGGACTCCTCGTTCACCATCGCGTCACAGCAGTCGACGGCCTCGCCGGTGACCCGGTCGTGGCCGGCGCGGCGGCTGGTGGAGGTGATGCCGAAGTCGGTGTCGGCGTCCTTCAGCCACGTGAACTGGTCCCAGACCACCACCTCGTCGGTGCTGGAGGCCACGTCGGCGCGGATGGTGGAGTGCGCCTCCAGGGTCGCGTTCTCGACGAGTTCGACCTCCTCGATGTTGAAGTAGGTCGCGCCCTCGGCGACGTTGGTGGTCTCGCTGTAGTAGGTCAGGGGGGTCTTCATCAGGGAGCTGGACACCCAGGTGCGCATGAGGGGTGCAACGGCGAGGAAGAAGACTCCAAACCCGATGAGAACGACCGCTATGGCACGGCGCATTTGCCCTCCTGGGCGATGTGAGTCTGGATCTGGAACGGGCTTCAGTGGAACTAGCTTCAGTTCCGGGTAGAGTACTGCCCAGTAGTGAACGACGTCACCAGGGCGTGTCTGAATTTTTATAACACGTTCTAGTGGACCGTGTTCCGACTCCACCCCGTCCTGGAAGGCCCCATGGCGCCCACTCCCTCCGCGCCCGAGGACCCCACCGGCACCCCCTCCGGCGGCGCGCGCACCTCCACCGCGGTCCCCGACCCCGCCCGGCTGCTGCCGCAGGTCGACGGCCGCCACGAGACCCTCGACGGCATCCGTGCCGTGGCCGCCCTCATGGTCCTGGTCTTCCACGTGGCCACCGAGACCGGCGACTCGCTGGCCCCGGGCGTGTTCGGCGGCGTGCTGTCGGCGTTCGACCTGGCGGTGCCGCTGTTCTTCACGCTGTCCGGGGTGCTGCTGTACCGCCCCTGGGCGCGGGCCGTCCTGGACGGGACGCGCGGCCCCTCCTCCCGCACCTACCTGTGGCGCCGGATCGTGCGCGTGTTCCCCGCCTACTGGGTGGTGGCCCTGGCCGCGCTGCTGCTCTACTCGCGCGAGCACCTGGACTCGCCGCGGTACTGGCTGGAGGTCATGACCCTCGCCTTCCCGTTCAACACCGACCCGTCGTGGGTGGGCACCGGCCCCTACGGCCTGGGGCAGATGTGGAGCCTGTCCGTCGAGGTGAGCTTCTACCTGCTGCTGCCGGTGTTCGCCCTGCTGCTGTCGCTGTGGGCCCGGCGCGGCCGCACCCCCGACGCCCGGGGCCGCCGCCTGCTGTGGGGCCTGGGCGTCATGGCGCTGCTGGGGTTCGCCGCGCTGGTGCCCCAGTTCTTTCCCGAGCCGCGCCACTACATGCACGCCTGGCTGCCGCGCACGCTGGGCATGTTCGCCGGCGGGATGGCGCTGGCCGTGCTGTCGGAGTGGGCCCGGCGCGAATCCGGCCCCGACGGCCCGGTGCGCCGCTTCTGCCGCACCGTCGCCGCCTCCCCCGGGGTGTGCTGGCTGGCCGCGGGCGGGTTCTTCGCCCTGGCCGCCACCGACGCCACCGGCGGGCGGTTCATCGGCGCGGGCGACGTGTGGAGCTCGGCGTTCTCCTCGGCGGCCGACATCGGCTTCGCGTTCCTGATCGTCGCCCCCGCCGCGCTGGCCCCCCGCCCGGTGGGCCCGCCGCCCCCGCTGCGCTCGGCCGAGGCCTGGCGCGGGGGCCGGTGGCTGGAGGCGCTGCTGCGGCACCGGGTGTGCCAGTACCTGGCCAAGGTGTCCTACGGGGTGTTCCTGTGGCAGTTCCTGGCGCTGTACCTGTGGCGCGACTTCACCGGGCAGGAGATCTTCACCGGCTCGTTCTGGCTGGACATGGTGCCGGTGACGGTCGCGACGGTGCTGCTGGCCGCCGCCACGTACCGGTGGGTGGAGGAGCCGTCCCGGCGCTGGTCGCGCCGGTACTTCCGGGAGCCCCGCCGGGGCTGAGGGCCCGGAGGTTCGGGGGTCCGGGGGTCCGGGGTCCGGAGGTCCGGGGATCTGGAGGTTCGAATCCGAGGATGTCGCGGGTCAGCCCTCGTCCGCGGTGTCTTCGGCGGGCTCCGCGGCCTCCTCCTGGGAGAGCGGGATCGGATGCCCGCCCTCGGCGTCCGGGGCCAGCTTGCCGATGGCCACCGCCGTCATGCACAGGGCGTCCCCGTCGGTGAGCAGGGAGAGCCGGTCCCCCTCCTGGGGCACCGGCAGGTGCCAGAACCCGCCGTCGGGGGCCGCCGGCAGCACCGCCTCGATCCAGCCGCCGCCCACCGACACCACCAGCTGGGTGTCGGTGTCCGAGGTGTAGGCGAGCGTCGCCACCTGCTCGGGGCCGCCCAGCGCCAGCGCCGGCCAGGACACCGCGCCCTCCAGCGTCCCCAGGCACCCGTCCTCGGGACCGGGCACGAACGTGCTGCTGAACAGGGTGTGCTCGCCCGGGACCAGGGTCCCCTCGTCGTCGAACACGTACGCCGCGGGCCCCTGCTCCGGCTGCGCGAACCGGTCCCCGTCACCGCCCGGGGCCAGCGGCGGCAGCACGTGGGAGGTGAGCCGCAGGTTGCCGTTCCAGTCCAGGACCACGTCCTCCGGGACCGGCCGCGGGTAGAACGCGCCCTCCTCCGGCAGGTCGGCCATGGAGGCGCGCACGTTGTCCATGTACGCGCGCAGCCGGTCCCCGTTCAGCGTTCCGGCGTAGGTGTAGGTGGAGTACAGGGCGCCCGCCGCGTAGCCGACCGTCAGCACCGCGGCCGCCACCGCCCGGTTGCGCCGGGCCCGGCGGCCGGGGGCGGCGCGTGTGGTGAGCGGGGCCCCGGCCGTGGAGACCGACTCCCGGGCGCGCTGCTCGCGCACCACCAGGAAGGCCAGCGCCAGGCACAGGGCGAAGATCAGCGCCGCGTCGGCCACGTACCGGGGGTCGGCCCCGGCCAGGCCGTGCCCGCGCCCGCGCGCGATCACCGTCGGGATCGCGTCCACGAACACCAGGTAGCCCAGCAGCAGCGCCCACGCCCGCCAGGCGCGCCCGCGCAGCCACAGGCTGCTCAGGATGATCGCCAGCCACATCACGCCCGCGCCCAGCACCACGAACCCGCGCGGCTCGACCAGCCCGCCCGCCGGGGTGATGAGCGCCCACTCGAAGGGGCCGCCCAGCGCGCCCACCGGGAACACCTGCCCCAGCATGCGGCGCACCAGCTCGGTGGCCGCCTCCGCCTCGGGCACGCCCGCGCCCTCGGTGCCGCTGCCGCCGTTCTGGCTGGCCACGTACAGGACCAGGTAGCCCGCGGTCATGGCGGTCATCGCGACCCAGAACGCGCGGTGCGCGCGGAACGCCCGCACCGCACCCGCGAAGAGGTTGCCCGGGTACAGGAACGCGACGGCGAACACGAACAGCAGCGAGGGCAGGAACAGCGCCTTCACCGAGAAGAACATGCCGAAGACCACCGCGGCCATCGTCCACCAGCCGTACCGGGGGTCGCCGGTGCGGACGTAGCGGACCGTCCACAGCAGGGAGAGCAGGATGGCCAGCTGGAACGGCACCGCGTTCAGCGCCGCCGCCCACCAGCCCAGCACCGGGATGGTGAGCGGGGCCAGCGCGTACACCGAGAACGGGATCAGCAGCGCCCAGCGGCGGCCGAACAGCTCCCACATCAGCCGCAGGAACGTCAGCAGCGCCAGGGTCTGGAGCACCAGCATCACCCCGGCGCTCACCCACCAGTTGTACGGCCAGAAGGCCGTCTGGAGGTAGACCAGGAACATCGCCCCGGGCATGAAGTGGCCCTTGTGCAGGGAGAACAGGTAGTCCGGGGTGAGGTCGGTGGCGTAGGCGGCGCCGAAGAAGAGGAAGTCGTCCTCGACGAAGTAGGACGCGTTCAGCACGTAGACCTTGGCGGCCAGCGCCACCAGCAGCACCGCCATCGCCGCGCGGAACACGGCGTCGCGGGAGACCGCCCGCAGCGCGCGCAGGGACTCCGCGGCCAGTGCGCCGATGCCGGGACCCTCGTCCTCGGGCTCCTCGACCGGGCGGCGTACCCTGACCTCGACCTCCGGTTCCCGATCCGGACCGGTCGTGGGGGTGGTGGACGGCATCGGTACTCTCCCCGCCGCTGGTTGGCCAAGCCGGAAAACGGATGCCAGAATACAACAGGTTCCAGTTTCAGCCCTCGCTGTTGACACTGGTCTTTCCGCTCGGAATGCTCCGAACGGGAACTTGATTCAGAACGGCCCCTGCGGCCCCTGGAGGTGATGTGGTGGGACTCGAACAGGTCCGCCGCGACTGGACCCGGCTGGGGGCCACCGAACCCCTGTGGGCGGTGTGCGTCGACCCCGCCAAGCGCGACGGCGGCTGGGACGACGACGAGTTCCTCGCCTCCGGCCGCGCCGCCATCGACCCGGCGGTGGCCCGCCTGGACGAGCTGGGGCTGCGGCCCGAGGGCGGCCGGGTGCTCGACTTCGGCTGCGGCGCGGGGCGGCTGTCCAACGCGCTGTCCGCGCACTTCGACCGGGTGGTGGGCGTCGACATCTCCGCGCCCATGCTGGAGGAGGCGCGGCGGCTGGACCGCTCCGGCGGGCGCATCGAGTTCGTGCTCAACGAGCGGCCCGACCTGTCGCTGTTCGAGGACGACTCCTTCGACCTCGTCTACACCGACCTGGTGCTCCAGCACCTGCCCCCCGACCTGGCCGAGGGGTACGTGCGCGAGTTCGCCCGGGTCGTGCGGCCCGGCGGGGCCATGGTGCTGGGCGTCCCCGACAGCGAGCGCCGCACCTTCAAGGGGCTGGTGTTCCGGTACGCGCCCTGGCCCCTGGTGGCCTGGGCGCAGAAGACGCTGCTGCGCTACCCGGCGCCGATGCGGATGCACACGCTGGGCACCGCGCGGCTGGCCGAACTGCTGCCGCAGGCGGACATCGCCGCCTCCGACGAGTACTGGGGCGGCGACCACTGGCGGCACCTGCGCCACTACGTGGCGGTACACGGATGACGGGCTTCCGGCACCGGACACCGGAGACCGGAGGCCGGGACGGCGGTACACGGATGACAGGCTTCCGGACACCAGAGGCCGGGACGGCGGTACGCGGATGACAGGCTTTCGGACACCGGAGACCGGAACGGCGGTGCGCCCCGACGGCACGGTGCCGTTCCGCGCCACGCTGGGCCGGTCGGTCGCCCTGTTCTCCGCGTTCCGCAAGGAGCAGACCGACCCCGCGTTCTTCTACGGGACGCTCGCCCGCGACACCGTCGCCCAGCTGCGCTCCTACACGCCGCTGGACGGCAGACTGGTCGTGGACGTGGGCGGCGGGCCCGGGTACTTCGCCGACGCGCTGCGCGACTGCGGCGCCCGCTGCCTGTGCATCGACTCCGACGCCCACGAGATGACCCTGCACGGGCGGGAGGCCGACGCGTTCGCCCTCCAGGGCAGCGCGCTGGACCTGCCGCTGCGCACCGGGTCGGTGGACGTGTGCTTCTCCTCCAACGTGCTGGAGCACGTCCCGGACCGGGTGCGCATGGCCGACGAGATGGTGCGGGTCACCCGGCCGGGCGGACTCGTGTACCTGTCGTACACGCTGTGGCTCTCCCCCTGGGGCGGCCACGAGACCTCGCCCTGGCACTACCTCGGCGGCCGGTACGCCGCCGAGCGGTTCACCCGCCGCAACGGCCGCCGCCCCAAGAACGACTTCGGCCGCACCATGTACGCCGCCCACGCCGGCGAGATGCTGCGCTGGGCGCGCGGCCGCACCGACGTCGACGCCGTGGACATCCGGCCCCGCTACCTGCCGACCTGGATCAAGCCCGTCGTGCACGTGCCGGGCCTGCGCGAGGTCGTCACCTGGAACCTACTCCTGGTGCTGCGCAAGCGTTGACGGCTCCAGCACCAGGCTGGTGATCACCCGGCCGTCGGCCGCCTCCACCGTCGCGGTCCACCCGCCCAGCTCGACCCGCTCACCCGGACCCTCCGGGATGTGGCCGAGCAGGACCAGCACCATCCCGGCGACCGTCACGTAGGGGCCCTCCGGCGGGTCCGTGACCTCCACCCCCAGCAGCGGCAGGTCGTGCACCGGGTAGGTGCCCGGGACGCGCAGCGCGCCGCCGTCCAGCCGGGCCACCCCGGGGTCCTCGTCCGTCTCGTCGACGATGTCGCCGACGATCTCCTCCAGCAGGTCCTCCATACAGACGATCCCGCCGACCTCCCCGGCCTCACCGATGACCACGGCCAGCTGGCGGCGTTCGGCGGTCATCCGGCGCAGCGCCTCCGACACCGACAGGGAGTCCGGCAGCAGCGGGGCCTCCCGGGCCAGGTCGGCGACGTCGGTGTCGCCGTGGTCGATCAGGTCGCTCCAGTGGACCACCCCCAGGACGTCGTCGACGTCCCCGGCGGCGAACACCGGGGCCCGCGAGTGGCCGCGTTCGACGAGCATCCGCAGGGCGTCCCGCGCGGTGGTGCCGGCGGTGACCGCGTCGACCTCCGGGCGCGGGACCAGCACCCGGCGGACCTTGCGCTCGCGGATCTCGAACGCGCCGGAGAGGATGTGGCGCTGCTCGGGGGTGATGTCGCCGTGCGAGACGATCATCTCCCGCAGCTCCTCCTCGCTGACCTGCTCGCGCTCGGCGTCGGGGTCGCCGCCGAACAGCCGCACCACGAGGTTCGTGGACACGCCCAGCAGCCACACGACGGGGCGGGAGAGGGTGGCCAGCAGGTCCAGCGGGCGGGCCACCATGACCGCCCAGGTCTCGGCGCGCTGCATGGCGATGCGCTTGGGGGCGAGCTCGCCCAGCACCAGCGTGACGAACGTGAGGAGGACGGTGACGAGGACGATCGCGACCGGGGTGGCGTAGGAGCCGAGGAAGCTCAGTGGCTCGACCAGCGGGGCGGAGAGTGTGACGGCGGCGGTCGCGGAGGCGAGGAAGCCGGCGAGCGTGATGAAGACCTGGATCGTCGCCAGGAAGCGGTTGGGGTCCCGGGCCAGCCGGGCCACCGCCCGGCCTCCCGGACCGGCCGCCTCCAACCGGCGGATCTGGCCCTCCCGCAGGGTGACCAGGGCGATCTCGCTACCGGCGAACAGGGCGTTCACCACGACCAAGACCAGCACGAGGCCGATCTGGGCCCCGTAGCCCTCCATGGGGTGCTCCCGTGGGTCGGTTGTGTTGGGGATGGGGGTGTTCCCCGAAACCTCAGGTGTCACACGTTTTGGGGGGCATGGTTACACCGGTGCTGGTACCGGTACCGGACCGGGTTCGGGGGTGGGGTGCGGGGGGCGGGGGGTGGGGGGCGGGTCACAGCGGTACCCGCTTCGGGGAGCGGGCGTGCCGGTGCATCCCCTGGAAGGGGCACTCATCCCGCTCCAGGTCCATGCCGAAGTCGCGCGCCGAGGCGAGGCCGTCCAGCTCCTCCCAGAACAGCGGTGCGGCGACCGGGCCGCCCTCGCGCACCCGCACCGAGTACGGGGCGACGGCCAGCTGCTCCCGGCCGTTGCGCAGGTAGTCCACGAACAGTCGGCCCTCACGCTTGTTCTTGCGCACCTCGGTGGTCCGTTCCCCGGGAGCGCGGTCCGCCACCCGCTCGGCCAGGAGCTCGGCCAGGTTCCGGATCTCCTGGTCGTCCAGTTCCGGGCGCAGCGGTGAGCGGACGTGCAGGCCCCGGGAGCCGGTGGTCATCACGTAGGCGGCCAGGCCCGCCTCCTCCAGCACCTCCCGCGCGTCCCACGCCGCGGCCTTGCAGGCCGCGAACCCCTCCGGCCCGGTCGGGTCCAGGTCCAGCACCAGCAGGTCGGGGCGTCCCAGGTCCGGTTCCCGTGACTGCCAGGCGTGCAGGGTGATCGCGGCTTGGTCGGCGCACCACACCAGCGCCGCCGCGTCGCGGGCCTCCATCATCGTCCCGCCGCCGGTCTCCAGGGTGCGCACCCAGTCGGGCACCGACGGGTGCTTGACGAAGAACCCGGGCCCGTCCACCCCGTCGGGGTAGCGTTCGAGTGCCACCGGCCGCCCCCGCAGGTGCGGCAGCATCAGTGGTGCGATCCGCACGTAGTAGCGGGCCAGGTCCTCCTTGCTGCGGCCGCCCTTCCCGAACAGCTCCTTGCCCGGCCGCCGCACTTCCACCACCCGGCGCCCGGCCCGGATCCTCACAGCGTCCACCACGGCACTCACCTCCTCGGAGCCCACTACCCGAAAACCTCTGGCATTCGCCTGGGCTGTTGCGGTGGGGGGTGGGGAGGGCGGGTGGGGGCGGGTGGGGGCGGGGTTTCACCCTCTGGGGCCGGGGTTGTGGTTCTTCCTCCGGACACCCCCTGTGGCGGGGAGGGCGATCGGGGCCGGGGTTTCACCCTCTGGGGCCGGGGTTGTGGTTCTTCCTCCCGACACCCCCTGTGGCGGGGAGGGCGATCGGGGCCGGGGTTTCACCCTCTGGGGCCGGGGTTGTGGTTCTTCCTCCCGACACCCCCTGCGGCGGGGAGGGCAGTGGAAGCGGGGGTTACCCCGTCTGTGGTCGGGCTTTCAAGCGAGGTCTGTGCAACCGCGGCTTCACAGTCGGAGCGTCTTTCCGTGGACCTGTGTGGCCGGGGATGTGCGCTGTGCCCCGACCCGTCCCCTGAAAACACCCCCACCACCCCGGACGTGAGTCCAACGCGTACGCCTCTGTGGTCTGCCGGACCTCGTACCGTGGGGACGGCTCCGCGCCCAGCCCGGGTCTGTACGTTCCCAAACGGTGACCCGTGGAGACCAACGCGACCGAGACCGGCCCCCTACACCGCCCTCCGCAGATGGTTGCCGTTCTGGAAACCTGCTCTTGCTGTCTCACCCCCCGGGGCCCGGGCCCCGTCCCGCTCTACCGACACCCCCTGCGGCCGGGGCGGGAGGCCTCGTGCGGCCGTCACCCCCTGCGGCGAGGGTGGTCAGGGATGTGGCCGGGTTGGGGCTGGGGACTCGGGTAGGTGGGAAACCCCCTGGGGTAGGGGAAGCGCTACGTCCTCCGGCTGGGGCTGGGGGCGGAGGAACCGATTCCTTCTTCGGGCTGTATCTGGGCCCCGGACAGGTGGCCTTTGGTCCCCACAGCGTTAACACCGCACCCGTCTGCTGGCCCGGGGGCACCGGCGTCTGTCGTCTAGGGCTGTGGGTCGTCGTCCGTGGGGCGGGGCAGCATGTCCGCGGGGTCGATCTGTCCGTAGCCCGTGGCCACGTAGAACTCCTCCAGCGTGGCGTAGCCCGCCCGTCGGGCCACGCTGATCATGTCCCCCGACGACTCCGCCTCGATCAGGCTCCGGTCGCCGCCCATGAACTCCGCCACCGCGCGCCGGCCCGCGACCTCGGTGCGCTCCCGGTCCCGGGTGCGGTGCCAGGCCCCGATCGCCACCCGGGCCTTGCCGGTGCGGGCCGAGTCCAGCCACGCCCGATCCGGGCCCGGCTCGGCCTT
Source organism: Nocardiopsis protaetiae (assembly GCF_045446735.1). Taxonomy (NCBI): domain Bacteria; kingdom Bacillati; phylum Actinomycetota; class Actinomycetes; order Streptosporangiales; family Nocardiopsidaceae; genus Nocardiopsis; species Nocardiopsis protaetiae. The sequence continues at coordinate 11,901 of NZ_JBJJBV010000071.1, read as the reverse complement.
GGTGATGATCTGGACGGTGTCCCCCTCGCGGACCTGGGCGCTGGGCAGCGCCAGTCGCCCGTTGACCGTCGCCGCCGAGAACCGGTCGCCGATGTCGTTGTCCAGGGCGTAGGCCACGTCCACCGGGGTGGACCCCTCGGGCAGGGTGAGGATGCCGCCGTCCACGGTGAGCACCGTGATGCTGTCCGCGAGGTCGGTGCGCACCCCCTCCAGCAGCTCCTCCGCCGAGGCGCCCTCCTGCCAGCGCAGCAGGCGGGTCAGCCACTCCGGGTCGGTGGTGCCCCCGGCGCTCAGCCGCCCGTCGCGGCCGGTGTTCTCATGGATCTCGGCGATGATCCCGTACTCCGACACCTGCTGGGCGCGGTTGTCGCAGATGATGATCTGCACCCGGTGCCCGGTGTCGGTGAGCACGGTCGTGTGCAGCGCCCGGTACAGGTTGTACTTGGGTGAGGCGATGAAGTCGCGGAACTTCGCGGGGGCCGGCTGCCACCTGCCGTGCACCGCCCCCAGTGCCAGGTAGGCGTTGCGCTCCTCGCCGCGGACCACCACCAGGTACCGCACGGTCGCCTGCGGGTCCAGCGTGGCGAGCGGGGCCCCGGAGTGGAACACCGACGCCAGGTGGCGCGGCCGGACCTCCACGTCCGCCTTGACCCGGAACGCCGCCAGGCTGTCGCGCAGCGCCCCCGTCAGCGCCTCGGTCTCCGGCTTCGCCCGGTCCCGCACCAGCGCGGCGCACTCGCGGGTGCGCTCGAACTCCTCGGTCTCCAGGTACTCGAAACACAGGTCTTCGAGCTCCCGTTTGAGCTTGTACACGCCCAGCCGCTCGGCCAGCGGGATGAGCAGCTCCCGGGTGCCTTTGGCGATCTTCACCCGTTTGTGCGGCGGCTGGAACTGCAGGGTGCGCAGGTTGTGGACCCGGTCGGCGAGCTTGATCAGCAGGACCCGGAGGTCGTCGCGGGCGGCGACGACCATCTTGCGGAAGGTCTCCCCGGCGGCGGCGCTGCCGTACATCGACCGGTCGACCTTGGTGACCCCGTCGACCATGACGCCCACCTCGGTGCCGAACTCCGCGGCGAGGTGGGCGAGGCTGAACGGGGTGTCCTCCACGGTGTCGTGCAGGAGTGCGGCGACGAGGGTGGCGGTGTCCAGGCCGAGCTCGGCGAGGATGGTGGCGACGGCCAGGGGGTGGATGATGAACGGCTCGCCGCTCTTGCGCTTCTGCTCCCGGTGCAGGTGGTCGGCGACGGCGTAGGCGCGCGCCAGCAGCGCGGTGTCGGCCTTGGGGTACCAGCGCAGGTGCTCCGCGATGAGGGGTTCGGCCTCGCTCGCGGGGCGGGTGGTGGCCTTGGCCTGGTTGAGCCCGCGCCACCACTCGGTGGAGGCCGTCACATCCACATCGGAAGCACCCATATGGACCCCTTCCCATCGCACTGCGGACCGGGTATTCCGACAAGACTACTTATCCCCGGGCACCTCCGACCCACGAACCCCGCAACCCGTCCCGGTCGCGGGACCCGCCCCGCACGCAAACCCCGTTCCTCCCCGACTCGCGACCCCGGCGGACACCCCATGGGTCACCAAGGTCACATCGAGCACCGGATCCCCATCCGCCCCGGTCACGGCCCCGCGACGGATTACCGTCGGTGTTCCGACGTCCCTCGGCCCGTCCCCCCTGGAGCCCCAGGCCCGCAACGCCCTGCCCGCACCGGCCACCGGCTTCAGTGGCCGCGAACGCGAGGTGGCCGAGCTGCTGGAGGCCGTCGACCCGCGCAAGGACGGAGACGCGGGCGGGGTCCTGGTCTCGGCCGTCTCGGGCATGGGCGGCGTCGGCAAGACCGCCCTGACCGTGGTCGTCGGGAACCGGGCGGTGGAGCCGGGGTGGTTCTCCGGCGCCCTCTTCGTCGACCTGCGCGGCTACTCCCCCGACCCGGTCACCCCGGACCAGGCACTGGAGTCGCTGCTGCTCGGCCTGGGCGACGCGTACGACGAGGCCAAGGCCTGGCACAACCTCGGCATCACCCTCGCCGCGACCGGAGACGAGGACGGGGCGGTCGAGGCGTGGGAGAGGGCGCTGGCCCTCTACGAGCAGACCGGGGAGTCCCGCCACCGCGCCGAGGTCCGCGCCCGGATCGCCGCTCTCCGGGCGTGACCGCCCGCGAACCCGGGATGTTCGAGGATGGCCGCATGGGGAATGTGGTACACACCACAGTCACTCCGCCGACCCCCCCACCGCCGTACCCGGGCCGTTCCTCCGGCCCCGGGCGGCACCCGCGCACCTCCGTGCGCTCCCGCGCCGTGCGCGCGTCGCACGCAGCACCACCTCCGACCGGGGCGGCCGCCTGCCCCCGCCGCCTCCGCCCACCCCCCGTTCCCGGGCCACGAGGAGATGTCGTTGAACCCCCCACGCCGTAACCCCGGCCTCACCCGCACCACCCCGCACCCCCTGCGCGCCTGCACCGCCCTGGCCGCCTCCGCCGTCCTGCTCCTGACCGCCTGCGGCGAGGGCGGTGGCGGCGGCACCTCCCTGCGCTGGGTGACCTCCGACGTCGGCTCCTACGGATACCGCGTGTCCAGCTTCATCGCCGACTTCCTCAACCGCGACCTGCCCGAGGGCACCATCGTCACCGTCCACCCCTACCCCGACACCACCGCCGACATGAAGGCCGTCATGGACGGCGAGGCCGACATCGCCTACACCGCCGACGTCGGCATGCTCGACTTCGTCAACGGCGGCGACGCCTGGCAGGGCTACGAGCCCGGGGTCGGCGAGCTCGTCCACACCTTCTACGCCTATCCCATGGAGTCGTTCGTGGTCACCGACACCGCGAACGCCGCCGACCTCTCCTCCTGGGCCGACCTGGACGGCGAACCCGGCTTCTACACCCCCGCCGGGTACATGAACTGGCTCAACTACCAGCGCGTCTTCGACACCCTCGGCTACGAGTTCAACCACGTCGAGATCGACTCCTCGGCCGTCGCCGACTCCCTCCAGGGCGGCTCCATCGTCTCCGCGGGCGCCTACACCACCGCCGGTTCCTCGCTGCCCACCTACTGGCAGGAGGGCGAGCTGACCATCGACCTGGCCCCGGTCCAGCTCTCCGACGCCGAGGTGGGGACCATCGAGGCGGCGGGCCTGGAGGTCGTCACGGTCGACCCGTCCAACGCGTTCACCCAGGACCTGGGCACCGACGCGATCCGCGCCGTCCCCATCTTGTTCGGCTTCAACGTCCGCGCCGACATGGACGAGGAGCTGGTGCTGGCCATCCTGGAGAGCCTGGAGGGCCGGGTGGAGGAGCTGGTCCGGCTGGACCCGGGCTTCACCCCGCTCGCCGACGACTTCGTGGGCACCCAGACCGGCGCGATCTCCGCCGTCCCGGACGTGCCGGTCCACCCGGGCCTGGCCGCGTTCCTCCGGGAGCGCGGGGCCTGGGACGACTCCTGGACCATCGCGGAGACCCCGTGAGCACCACGGAGCCCGCCGCCCCGCCCCCGGAACGCCGGTGGTTCACCGCCGCGAACCTCTACCTGGTCGTCGCGGCCGTCCTGCTCCTGTCCCTGCTCGCCTACTTCGCCACCGGCCACGGCGGCGCCCGCTGGCTCGCCACCCGCCTGCTGCCGGTGGCGATCGTGCTGTGGGCGCTGCGCGCCTACCTCGACGGCGGCCCCTACCCCTGGTTCGCCGTGCGGTTCGGCGAGCGCACCGGTCGGAGCGTCAACCGCGCCTTCACCGTCCTCTACAGCCTCATCGCCCTGACCGCCCTGGCCTACTTCTGGTCCGAGTACGACGCCCTCACCCTGCTGCGCTCGGGCTCGTACACCACCCTGGACCTGGTCATGGGCTCCCTGGTGCTGCTGCTGGTCTTCGAGATCTCCCGCACCGCGCACTTCGTGCTGTTCGTGGTCAACCTCGTCCTGGTGGCGTACGCGCTGTGGGGCTCGTACCTGCCCATGGGCTCGTTCTTCTGGCACCCGGGCGCCTCCCTGGAGCGCATCGTCACCTCCTCCACCGTGGAGTTCTCCACGGGGGTCTTCGGCGGCTACACCCAGATGGCGCTCACCCTGATCGCCGCGTTCCTGCTGCTGGCCGCGGTCGCCCGCGGGTTCGGCGGCCAGGAGGCGATCATGCTCACCATGCAGCGGCTGGTGGGTCAGCGCAGGCGCACCGTGCCGCTGACCACGGTGCTGGCGTCGGTGTCGGTGGGCATGGTCACCGGCAGCGCGGCCGCCAACGCCGCGGTGACCGGCGGCTTCACCATCCCGCTGATGAAACGCCACGGCCTGCGCGGCAGGCAGGCGAGCGCGGTGGAGACGGCCGCGTCCATGGGCGGGCTGATGCTGCCGCCGCTGATGGCGGTGGCGGGCTTCATCATGGCCGACATCCTCCAGGTGCCCTACTGGGAGGTGGCGCTGCGCGGGTTCGGGATCTCGGCGGTCTACTTCGTCACGCTCAGCCTGGCGGTGTACCTGCTGAGCGTGCGCCGCCTGGCGGCCGGGCACGTGCCGCCGCCGGTGGTGGGCGTGGTCCGCCACGTCAAGACCGGCCTGTTCTTCGGGGCGGTGATCGCGCTGATCCTGCTGCTGGGCGTGGCCGGGTTCGGGGAGATGCGCGCGGCCCTGTACGCCGCGACGCTGCTGTTCTCCGCGATGCTCCTGTTCCACTTCGTCCAGCGGTACCTGCTGCGCGACACCGCGGAACGGCGGAGCCTGGCACGGGACCTGCGGGTCACGGTGGAGACGTTCGCCGAGCTCACCTGGTACCTGGTGATCCTCATGGCGACCCTGGGCATCATGATCGGGCTGTTCACCCTCACCGGGTTCATCCTGCGCATGGGGTCGCTGATGCTGGACCTGGCCTCGTGGAGCATCGTGCTCACGGTGCTGACGGCGTTCCTGTTCGGCTGGCTGGTGGGCACCGGCCTGCCGCCGACCGCCACCTACATCATCGTGGCGGTGGTGGTGGTCCAGCCGCTGGTGGAGTGGGGCATCGACCCGTGGGTGGCGCACTTCTTCGCGTTCATGCTGGCGATCTGGGGCGAGCTGTCGCCGCCGACATCGCTGACGGCCGCGGTGGCCTCGCGCATCGCGGACGCCTCGTTCATGGCGACGATGTGGGAGGCGCTCAAGCTGTGCCTGCCGATCGTGCTGGTGACCTTCGGCATCTTCGTCCGGACCGACGCGGTGGTCACCACGGGGTGGGCCCAGATCGGGGACGTCGCGCTGCTGACCCTGGGCTGCCTGGCGATGACCTTCGCGGCCATGGGGCACTACCATCCGCGCCGGGCGGTGGACGTGCCGCTGCGGGTGCTGGTGGCGCTGTGCGGCGCGGTGGTGCTGTTCCTGCCCGGCGGCGGGCTCGCCCTGGGCGCGCTGTCCGTGCCCGGAACCCTGCTGTGGGCGGCGGCCGCGGCCACCGTGGCCCTGCTGCTCCTGGGCCTGTGGCGCTGCTCGGGCGAACGGGCTGTCAGCGAGGGCGCCACGGGGGAGGTGGAGTCCGCGCCCGTCGCGGCCTGAGCCACCCCCGTCCGCGCGCGAACGCCCGGCCAGGACCCTGGCCGGGCGTTCGGGGTCGCGGAGCGCGGCGCCGGTGGTCCGCACGGACCACCCGCGACTACTTGCGCTTCTTGATCTCCTCGGTCAGCTGCGGGGCGACGGTGTGCAGGTCGCCCACGACACCGAAGTCCACCAGCTCGAAGATCGGCGCCTCGGGGTCCTTGTTGACCGCGACGATGTTCTTCGAGGTCTGCATGCCGGCCCGGTGCTGGATCGCGCCGGAGATGCCCAGGGCGACGTACAGGTTCGGGCTGACCGTCTTACCGGTCTGGCCGACCTGGAACTGGTTCGGGTACCAGCCGGAGTCGACGGCGGCGCGGGAGGCGCCGACGGCGGCACCGAGCGAGTCCGCGAGGTTCTCGACGACGGTGAAGTCGTCGGAGCCCACGCCGCGGCCGCCGGAGACCACGATGGCGGCCTCGGTCAGCTCGGGGCGCTCGCCCTGCTCCTGGACGACGCGCTCGACGACCTTGGCGGTCTTGGCGGCGTCCGACAGCTCGACGGTGACGGCCTCCTCGGCGGCGGCACCGGCGGCGGCCACGGGCGGCACGGAGTTCGGGCGGACCGCGACGACCGGGACACCGGTCTTGACGCGGGCGTGGGTGACGGTGGCGCCACCGAAGATGCTGTGCTCGGTGACCAGGTCGGCGTTGACGTCGACCACGTCGGTGAGCACGCCCGAGCCCAGCTTGACGGCGGTGCGGCCGGCGATCTCCTTGTTCTCGGCGGTGGCCGAGACGAGGATGGCGGCGGCGCCCTTGTCCTGGGCGAGCTTGGCGAGCAGCTCGGCCTTGGGCGCGACGACGTAGTCGTTGAGCTCGGCCGGAGCGACGTAGACCTTCTCGGCGCCGAACTCGGCCAGCGCGGCCTTGCCCGACTCCACACCCTCGCCGACCCAGACCGCGGCGGGCTCGCCGATGCGGCGCGCGGCGGTGAGCAGCTCGGTGGTGACCTTCTTGACCTGTCCGTCGACGTGGTCGACGAGGACGAGGACCTCAGCCATAATCCTTGAACCTTCCTGAGTCTCTCGCCTGACCTACACGAACTTCTTCTCGGCGAGGAAGTCGGCGATCTTCACGCCGCCGTCGCCCTCGTCCTTGACGATCGTGCCCGCGGCGCGCGGCGGCGCGGCTGCGAAGTCGACGGTCTCGGTGGTGGCGTTGGCCAGTCCGACCTTGGCGGTGTCGATGCCGGCGTCGGCCGCGGACTTCTTGTCCACCGGCTTCTTCTTCGCCTGCATGATCAGCTTGAAGGACGGGTAGCGCGGCTCGTTGATCTTCTCCACGACGGAGACGACGGCGGGCAGCTGCGCCTCGACGACGTCGTAGCCGTAGTCGGTCTGCCGCTGGATCTTGATGGCGCCGCCGTCCACGTCGACCTTGCCGGCCAGCGTGAGCTGGGGCAGGCCGAGGTACTCGGCGAGCGCGGCGCCGACGACGCCGGTGCGGGCGTCGGTGGACTCCGAGCCCAGGACGACCAGGTCGAACTCCAGGGTGCCCAGGGCCTGCGCGAGCGCGTAGGCGGTCTGGAGGGAGTCCGAGCCGTGGAGGGCGTCGTCGTTGACGAAGACGGCCTTGTCGGCGCCCATGGACAGGGCCTTGCGGATCGAGTCCGTGGCCTGGTCCGGTCCCATCGTCAGGATGGTGACCTCGCCGCCGTGCTTCTCCTTGAGCAGGAGGGCTTCCTCGATCGCGTACTCGTCGAGCTCGTTGACGACGCCGTCGGACGCTGCGCGGTCCAGCGTGTTGTCGGCGGCGTTGAGCTTCCGTTCGGTCGCCGTGTCCGGGACCTGCTTGACCAAAACGACAATATTCATGGCCGGTGGCCGACCTCCCTGCACTCCATGATCCGCCGTGCGGCGGTCGGACGCTGGCGCGCCCCGTATGCCAACAATGTCGAACGACGTTCGGTCATCCGACGGCGGGTCCGGTCTTTCCGGTCGATCGGCCCCGCGGTGTGCTCATAGTCCAGATGTTACTGGCTAGTAGCTTGAAGGCCAACCCGCGGCCCCCGTTTTTACTTAGGAAACCCTAACCACTACTGGTGGCGCCGGTTCCCACGGCCCCGCCCTGCGGCGGACCACCACTGCCGGGGCCCTGCTGGCAGGGGCCCCGAACCCCTTCTCACACCTTAGTCACCGCCCGGTCCGACACCGTCGGCGCACCGCCCCCGAACATCAGGGCGCCCCCGCTCCGAGGAGGAGCGGGGGCGCCCTGGACGCGTCAGTTGCCGAACCAGTCGGCCGGGCCCTGGAGCGGCCCCAGCCGCCAGTCCGGCGCGGAGCCGAAGCCGAACGACAGGATGAGCATCGTCAGCAGCACCACGGCGACGATCACGCCGATGTACACGTACAGGTTGCGGAACCGGACCCGCTCGGTCAGCCACACGGCCTGGTGCCGGGCCTGGCGGCCGCTGGGCATCAGGTAGCTGAGCAGCATCGTCACGAACACCGCGAACCCGCCGATGTAGTTGGGCCCCTCGTTCGCGGTGTCCACGATCTGGGCGTAGACCAAGCCCAGGAGGATGCCCGCCACCAGGTACACCAGGCCGAACCCCACCGTGCGCAGCAGCATCCGGCCGAACGCCCACGGGAAGCTGAGCGCCACCACCACGCTGTCGGAGTTGCGCGGGCCGCGCGTCTGGAGCCGCTTGGCGTGCTCGGCCTTGACCACGTCCAGCGCGCTCAGCCCGGCGATGACCAGGATGCCCAGGAGAATGCCGATCCACGGGAACACCAGGCCCAGCCCGGCCAGCGTCAGCACCACCGGGATGAGGATCAGCGGGTGCATCTGGTACACCCGCTCCTCGTACTCGCCCTCCTCGTCCTCGTAGAGGGAGTCGTACTCGTCGTACTCGCCGGTGTCGCTGTCGCCCCGGAAGTAGCCGCCCATCCGGTCGTTGCCGCCGCGCCGGAAGCGGTCCAGCCAGCCGCTCTGCTCCTCGTAGTCGTCCTCGTCGAACTCCTGCGTGTGGTTGCCGCGCCCGCTGCCGTCGTCGACCGGGGTCAGGATGTCCGAGAAGTCGCCCTTGTGCAGCGGCGTGTTGAAGAACTGCGTCTGCGGGGCCTGGTACTGCTCCTGCGGCTCGTCGTAGGGCTCCTCGTAGTCGAGGGGGGAGCGCCCGCCGCCCCGGCCCGCCTCGCGCGGGTCGAGCATCATCGTGCCCTGCGGGTCGCCGGCGTCGCCCGCCGGGTCGATCCGCATCGTGCCCTCGTCGTCGTCGTCGGCGGGGACCGGGTCGAAGCGCCGCGTGCCCGCGTCGTCGGCCAGCGGGTTGATCCGCATCGTGCCCTGCGGGTCGTCCAGCTCGTCGGCCCTGTGCGGGGCGATCCGCTCCGTGCCCCGGTCGCCCGGGTCCTCGTAGCGGTTCGGCGCGATGCGCTCGGTGCCCCGGTCCTCCAGCGCGCCCGGGGCGATCCGCTCGGTGCCGATCCCGCCCAGGTCGTCGGTGGCGTCGTCCTCCCAGCCGCGGTCGCGGCCGCCGGAGAGGTCGTTGGTGGGCTCCTCGTCGCCCCAGCCGCCCGACTCCGAACGCGACTCCCGGCGCTGGTCGCCCGGCGCGGACCAGGCGCTGGCGGTGGGGTTGGGGCCGCTGTTCCAGCCCTCGCCCCCGCCCTGCGTCATCCGGCTGGCCAGGTACCCGGCCGCGCCGCCCAGCGCGGCACCGCCCAGGGCCGCGCCCGCACCGCCCGCGCCACCGGAACCGCCCGCGGCACCCGCGGCACCCGCGCCGCCGCCCAGGTCTGCGGCGGGACGGCCGGAGCCGGAGTCGGCCCCGGGCACCGGCGAGTGGTAGACGGTGTGGTTGCCCGTCAGCCCCGACGGCTTGGCGCCGGGGTCCTCGGTCCAGGGCAGGTCGAGGTTGAGCGCCCCGGCCTCGGCCACCAGCTCGGAGGCGGTGGGCCGGCGGCGCATGTCGCGGGAGACGGCGCGCGAGACCAGCGGCCGCAGCGCCTCGTGCATCCCGTCCATGTCGATCTCGCCGTTGAGGATCCGGAAGAAGATCACCTCGAAGGCGCCCGCGCCGTAGGGCGGGCGGCCGGTGGAGGCGAAGGCGACCGTGCCGCCCCAGGCGTGGATGTCGGTGGCCGGCCCCAGCGCGGTGCCCTCGATGACCTCCGGCGAGAGGTAGCTGGGCGTGCCGACGAAGGTGCCGGTCTGGGTGAGCTTGGCGCCGTCGACGGCGTGCGCGATGCCGAAGTCGATGACGATCGGCTCGCCGTTGGAGATGATGACGTTGCCGGGCTTGAGGTCGCGGTGGATGACGTCGACCGCGTGGATGTCCTTGATGGCCCGGGCCAGGCCGGTGATGAACCGGGTGAGCGCGCGCCCGCGCAGCGGCCCGTGGTCGGTGACGGTGGCGTCCAGGGTGGGACCGGGGATGTACTCGGTGACCACCCAGGGCAGCTCGGCGTCGATGTTGGCGTCGATGACCTCGGCCACGTTGGGGCTCTGCACCCGGCGCATCGTCTCGACCTCGCGGGCGAGCCGGGCGCGAGCGATGCGGTCGCCGGCGACCTCGGGCTTGAGGACCTTCACCGCGACGAACTGCTGGGTCCGGGGATCTTCGGCCTGGTACACCACGCCCATGCCGCCCGATCCGATGCGGCGGCGGATCACGTAGTGGCCGATGCGCTCCGGCAGCTCCTCACCCATGGGGAAACCTGCCGACATTGCCATCGAGTACTCATCCCCTCAAAAGACCGCATAACCGCCACGTCCAGCTTATCGGCCGGGGGAATGGGTCACCATTGGCTTGTACGAGCCCCGACGGGGCCTTGTGGTCTGCTCGGCGCCGCCGGGAAGTCTGGGGGCTCCGGCGGTCGGTCCCTCATCGTCGACGACCACCACCGAGTATGACGGAAAATCCGGGCGGGCGGTTCCCCCCGGCCTGCCCGAACTGGCCGGTTTCGGACTCCGGGGTGAGCGTTTCGGTCCCTGTGAACCCGTCCCGCCCACCCCGCCGGCCCGTGTTCCTTTGGACCTCCGCTCCGCTTCGGTCCGTGCTCGGCGCCCTTTGAGGGCGGGAACCTTCGGCCCCTCCGTCGAAGTCCTCGTTCCTCGGACTTCTCCTCCAGGGCCTCCAGAACCCCGCCGGCGCCTCGCCGAACCCGCCGCGGATCAGCGGCCGTTGAAGGTGGCCTTGCCCGGGCCCTGCTCGATGAAGCTGCGCATGCCGGTCTTCTGGTCCTCGGTGGCGAACAGCCCGGCGAAGTGCAGGCGCTCGATCTCCAGCCCGGTGTCCAGGTCGGTCTCCAGGCCGCGGTCCACGCTCTCCTTGGCGGCGGCCAGCGCCACCGCGGGGCCGTCGGCGAAGCGGGCGACGAACGCCACGGCCTCGGCGTAGACGTCCTCGTCGGCGACGACCGCGTCGGCCAGGCCGATCTCCTTCGCCTCGGCGGCGTCCACGTGGCGGCCGCTGAAGATCAGCTCCTTGGCGCGGGCCGGGCCGATGAGCCGGGGCAGCCGCTGGGTGCCGCCCGCCCCGGGGATCACGCCGAGCTGGATCTCGGGGACGCCCAGCTTGGCCTTGCTCCCCACCACCCGGAAGTCGGCGGCCAGCGCCAGCTCCAGGCCGCCGCCCAGGGCGTAGCCGGTGACGGCAGCGACCACGGGCTTGGGGATGCGCGCCACCGCGGTCAGCGCGCCCTGGAGGTTGCGGGCGTACTCCAGCATCTCCGCGTGGGTGCGCTCGGCCATCTCCTTGATGTCGGCCCCCGCCACGAAGAACCGCTCGCCGCCGTAGACCACGACCGCGCGGGCCGCCGGGTCGGCGGCGACCCGCGCGGCGGCCTCGGCGATCTCGGCCGTCAGCACCGCGTTGAGCGCGTTCACCTTGGGTCGGTCCAGCCGGATCACGGCGACCGCCGGGTGCTCGGGGTCGGTCTCCACGCGCACGAACTCGGCCACGTGCCCCACCTCTTCCTCGTTCTTCGACGTCACTGTCCCAGGATTCCTACCACCCGGGTCACGAGAACAGCAGCACCAGGGTGCCCAGCCGCGCGGACAGCGTGTAGGCGGCGGCCAGCAGCAGCAGCGCGCCGACCGGCAGCAGCGTGTCGGCGGTGGTCCAGCGGCTGCGCCGGGCGTGGCTGCGCGGCCCGGTGCCGAAGCCGCGGGCGTCCATGGCGGTGGCCATGAGCGTCCCGGTGCGGATGGCCCGCACCAGGAGCGCGAACATCCGCCCGAAGAACAGCGACACCATCCGCGCCGGGTTGCGGCCCGCCTCCAGCCCGCGGGCCCGCCGGGCCAGGGTGATGGTGCGCCACTGGTCGGCGAGCAGCGGCAGCAGCCGCAGCGCGGCGAGCACGCCCATGGCCGGGCGTTCGGGCACCTTCAGCTTCTGCACCAG
>NZ_JBJJBV010000070.1:0-25336 GCF_045446735.1 Nocardiopsis protaetiae | reverse complement strand
TCAGCGTCCTCTTTTGGCCCGGGGCCACACCTGGGTGCGCCACCGGTCGACCTCTTCCTCATCGCGTTCGGCGGCCCGCGTCGCGGGCACCTGGTGGGAGAAGCCCATACGTTGCAGTAGTCGCCACACCCCGGAGGGGTCGGCGTAGGCGACGTGGAAGCGTTCGTTGATGAGGTGGTTGACCCGGTCCAGGGTCCAGGACTGGTCGGGCCATCCGTGCTCGGTGGGGCTGGAGTCGAGCAGGGCGGCCAGGGCACGCTCCTGCTCGCCGTTCAGGAAGGGTTCGGCGCCGCGGGGCCGGGCGGCCAGCGCGGCGGGGCCCTCGTTCTTCCAGGCGGTGTGCCACTTGTGGACGGCTTGTCTGCTCACGCCGAGCAGGCGGGCGATCGCGGCTTGGGACAGCTCGCCCTGGTCGAACAGCTCCGCGGCGACCAGGCGTCGTTTCTCGTACTCGGCAGGAGTGCGGGGAGAGGAGAGGGGAAGCTCCATGGCCAGGGTTTTCCCAGCTCGCTCGGCTGTCAACCCACACATCAAAGATCAGTATCGCACCCGCGATCTGGTCCTGGCCGCCTATGACCACCTGGCCTCGGCCGGGGCGGCACCACGGCTCGGCCCTGTCAGGGGCGCCGGGGCCGGATCTTCGACGTGACGGCGGTAGACTCCCGGCCCGACACGAACACACAGGGGAATGCAGGGGAAGAGGAGGCGCCGTGCCCACCGGACAGGACGTAGGACCGTTCCTGCCCTGGAAGGAGACCCTGGCGGCCTTGGCGGTCATGCTCCTCACCGGCCTCCAACAGGCCTGGGCCCTGTTCTTCCTGGCTCCGTTCGTGTTGGCGGTGTACGTCCTCTTCTTCCAGAAGGTCAGGTGCGGTGCGCCCACTCGCCGCGTACAGTCCTGCCGCATGAACGTCAGGGGTCGGTGGCGTGGCTGCCGTTACGAAGCCCATGGCCGGATGAAACACGCGGCGATCCTCCATGCGCTCCGCGGGAACCGCCCGCGGCCATCGAATCCGCGCGAGCCGGGGGAGGCATCGTGGGAGGGCGGACCGCTGGACGACCCCTGGGTGTCCTCTCCTCTCGTCGTCAGAGCCGCTGTGGTCGGCGCACCGCTGTGCGGCGCGGCCACCCTGCTGTTCGTCCCGTGGGGTGCGGTGCCGCCTCCGTGAGTCCTACGGTGTCCGGATCCGGCCATGGGGTGTCATGCCTGATCATCGGGCAGGCGGCGGAGGAGTTTCCCGAGAACGGCGCACCCCGGCCGGGGAAGGGATGAATACTGGCAGCGATGACTTCCTCCCCCGACCCCGGAGCCGCGGCGCAGGGCGGTGCGCCCATGCCCGGTGGTGCCCGATACGAGGTCTTCGCCCACCTCACCACCCCCAACAGCGGGCTGTACCGGGCGGTGATGGGCGTGTTCGTGCGGGCCAAGGAGCAGTTCCGGGTGCACCTGCGCCCCGAGGAGGTCCACGCCGGACTCCCCGAGGCCGTCCGGCCCACCGCCGTCGACCCGGTCGCCGACGCGCTCACCCGGCTGAACGCGTGGGGCAACCTGCGCGAGGACCCCGACACCGAGCGCGTCACCGCGGTGGAGGACTTCTACCGGCGCCGCCACATCTACCAGCTGACCCGGGAGGGCGAGGCCGCCGAGCGGGCCCTGGCCGTCTACGACGGGGCCCTGGGCGCCACCGGCGCGCTGCAGGCGGTCGCCCTGGCCGACATCGCCACCCAGCTGCGCGCGCTGCTGGAGGCGGTCTCCCGGGAGTCCCCCGACGAGGCCGTCGTCCACCTCACCCTGCACGGACTGGTTGCCCGGTTCGCCGAGCTGGCCGACAACGCCAGCGCCTTCATGGGGTCGCTCCAGCGGACCATCGACCTGCACGACGCCGACGTCGACGCGTTCTTGGCCTACAAGGACCGGCTCATCGCCTACCTGGAGCGGTTCATCGGCGACCTCATCACCCGGGGCGGTGAGATCTCCGCCCTGCTCATCGAGCTCAACGGCACCGGAACGGGGCCCGCTCCCGCCGAGGAACTGCTGTGGATCGCCGCCCGGCGCGAGGCCGCCGACGCCGCTCCGGGGCAGGCCCCCGGAGCGGACGCACCCGACGCCGAATGGGCGCTGGAGCGGGCCCTGGAGCAGTGGCGGCACCGCTGGGACGGGTTGTGCTCCTGGTTCCTGTCCACACCCGACACCCCCGCCCAGTCGCAGCGGCTGCGGGTAGCGGCCCGGGGCGCCGTCCCCCAGCTCCTGCGCGTGGTGGCGGTCATCAACGAGCGCCGTACCGGCCGCTCCGACCGGTCGGCGGATTTCCGGACCCTGGCCCGCTGGTTCGTCCAGGCCCCCGACGACGACGCCCGCCACCGGTTGTGGCGCACGGCCTTCGCCCTGCATCCCGCACGTCACCTGGTCGTGGATCCCGACACCGCGGAGCGCCGCGAGCGCGATCCGGTGCCCCCCGCCACCTCCTGGGAGGAGGACGAGTCGATCACCATCAGCCCGCGCCTGCGCCGCACCGGCTCCTACGAACGCCGCGGCCGGGCCCGCAAGGTCATCGACCGCAGCGACGAACGCCGCTACCTGGCCGAACTGGCCCGCAAACAGGCCAAGGAGATCGCCGCGGCCCGCGCCCGGCTCGCCACGCAGGGTCCGGTGCGCCTGTCGGATCTGGGCGAACTCGACCCGGCGGCCTTCGGGCTGTTCCTCCAACTGCTCGGCGACGCCCTCGCCGGCTGGGGGCACGGAACCACCCGCACCACGGCCACCAGCAACGACGGCACCATGGAGATCCGCCTGAGCGCCCTGCCCGACGGCCGCACCGCGATCGTGCGCACACCCGACGGCACCTTCCACGGACCGGACCACCTCGTCGACATCGTCGACCTGACCGGGGGCGGATCCCGATGAACACCCCCGAAGGCCTGCACCGGGCCGCGCGGGCGCTGCTCTCCCGGCCCCTGCTGCGCGCCTCGGCCCACCCGCAGGAGTTCCGCCTGGTCCGGGAGTACCTGCACGAGCTGCGGCGGTGGTTCGACCGCAACACCGGCTGGCGGCTGTACACGGACACCGAGACCGCGCGCCTGCACAAGGTCCCCGGGGACCCCGGCAACGCCACCCACCCCGCCCGGGAGGAAGGCCGGGGCCGACAGGCCTTCGACCGGCGCCGCTATGTGCTGTTCTGCCTGGCCCTGGCGGTGTTGGAGCGGGCCGAGGCGCAGACCGCCCTGGGCCGGATGGCCGAGCAGGTCGTCCTGGAGGCGTCGGCTCCCGAGTTCGCCGACCTCGGCTTCACCCTGGCCACCCGCGACCAGCGCATGGACCTGGTGGCGGTGGTGCGCCTGCTGGTCGAGCTGGGGGTGCTCGCCCGGGTGGCCGGCGACGAGGGGGCGTTCGTCGGACGCCAGGGCGACGCCCTCTACGACGTGGACCGGCGTGTCCTGGCGGCCCTGCTCGCCGGTGCCCGGGGCCCCTCCACCATCCCCCACGAGGACCACTGCGACCGGCTCGCCGCCCTGGTCGAGGACGGGGTCGCCCACCAGCTCGACAGCGACGACCTGCGCAACACCGCCATCCGCCACCGGCTCACCCGGCGCCTGCTCGACGACCCGGTCCTGTACTTCGACACCCTCACCGGCGAGGAGCAGGCCTACCTCACCGGCCAGCGCGGCGCGATCACCCGCCGGATCCACGAGCTCACCGGCCTGGTGGCCGAGGTGCGCGCCGAGGGCATCGCCATGGTCGACCCCCGGGACGACCTCACCGACGCGCGCATGCCCGAGCAGGGCACGACCGGGCACGCCACCCTGCTGCTGGCCGAGCACCTGGCCGCGGCCGGACGCCCGCTCACCCTGGACGAACTCGCCGCCAGGGTGCGCGAGCTCGCCGACGAACACGCCTCCTACTGGGCCAAGTCGGCCCGCGCCCCGGGCAACGAACCCGCGCTGGTGGCCGCCGCGGTGGAGCGCCTGCGCGCGCTGGACCTGGTCGCGCTCACGACCGCGGACGGCTCCCCGACCGTCCGGGCCCGCCCGGCCCTGGCCCGCTACGCCGTCGCCGACCCCGTCGTCACCACCCCCGAGGGAGAGACCCCGTGACCCTTCCCGAACCCGAGCGGGAGCGCTGGCAGCCGCTGCGCCTGGGCGTCGTCGACCTGTTCTACTACGAGAACGAGGAGTTCCGCTTCCGCGACGGCCGGCTGCTGCTGCGCGGCAACAACGGCACCGGCAAGTCCAAGGTGCTCGCCCTGTCCCTCCCTTTCCTGCTGGACGGGGAGATCTCCGCCCACCGGGTCGAACCCGACGGCGACCCCAAGAAGCGCATGGAGTGGAACCTCCTGCTGGGCGGTGAGTACCCGCACGACGAACGGCTCGGCTACACCTGGATCGAGTTCGGCCGCCGCGACGCCGACGGCACCCGCGAGTACCGCACCCTGGGCTGCGGCCTCAAGGCCGTGGCCGGGCGCGGTATCGCCCGCCGCTGGTTCTTCTCCACCACCCGGCGCATCGGCTCCCCCGAGGGGTTCGGCCTTCTGGACGCCACCGGTACCGCCCTGTCCCGGGACCGCCTGATCGAGGCGGTCGAGGGCCACGGCATGGTCTATGAGAACGCGGGAGACTACCGCCGGGCGGTCGACGAGGCCCTCTTCGGACTGGGGGAGGAGCGCTACGCCTCCCTGGTGGACCTGCTGATCCAACTGCGCCAGCCGCAGCTGTCCAAGCGGCCCAGCGAGGCCGCGCTGTCGGCCGCCCTCACCGAGGCCCTGCCGCCGGTCGACCAGGCGGTGATCGCCGATGTCGCCGAGGCCTACCGGGAGCTGGAGGACGACGAGCACGAACTACAGGCGATGGTCGAGGCGGAGACCGCCTCCTCCGCCTTCCTCGGCCACTACCGCCACTACACCCGGGTGGCGGCCAGACGCGCCGCCCGCGCGCCCCGCCGCGAGCACTCCCGCTATGAGAAGCTCACCGCCGACCGTGCCGCGGCCGCCGCCGAGCACGAGCGGGCCCGGGCCGACCTGGACCTGGTCGACTCCCACGTTCAGGAGCTGAACTCCCGGGTGGCTCGCCTGAACGGCCAGGAGCAGTCGCTGCGGCGCAGCCCCGAGATGGACAGCGCCCGCGAGCTGGACCGGGCGCGCATCGACGCCGACCGCACCGCCGAGCAGGCCGCCCGGGCCGCCTTCGACACCGATCGCGCCGGGCAGGAGGCCGAGAGCGCCCGGAGCGGCTTCGACCAGGCCGCTCGAGACGCCGAACGGGCACGGGTCGGGCTCGCCGATACCCGGGAACAGGCGGACTCGGCGGCGCGGGCCGCCGGGATCGCCGACCGGCACCGGGACGGGGTCGACCCGTTCGTGCCCGACCACCCCGAGGACACCCGCCGGGCCGCGCAGGAGCTGGCCGGATGGCGCGGCCGAGCCCTGGAGCACACGGAATCCCTGATCGGCGCCGCGGACTCCGCCCGCGAGGAGCACCGGCGGGCCCGCACCCGGCTGGAGGACGTCGACGGTGAGACCGCCGAGTTGGAGGAGTCCCGCGCACAGGCGGAACAGGACCTCGACGACGCCGTGCGGGGGCAGGTCGCGGCCGTGCGCGGGCATGTGGAGTCCTGCACCGAACTGCGCGTCGACGGCCTGCCCGGGCTGCTCGACCGGCTCGCGGACTGGGCCGCCACCCTGGACGGCCCCGATCCCGCGCGCCGGGAACTGAACCACCGCGCACACCGGGTCGAGTCGGAGCTGGCAGGGCGGGAGGCCGGGCTGGGCCGCGAACGCGACGACCTGCACGACACCCGGGCGGCCCTGGAGGACGAACGGGAACGGCTGGAGAGCGGACGCCCGGCCCCGCCACCGGTGCCGCACACCCGCACCGCCTCCCGGGAGGACGGTCGGCCGGGGGCGCCTCTGTGGCGGCTCGTCGAGTTCGCCGACCACCTCGCCCCCGGGGAACGCGCCCGGCTGGAGGCCGCCCTGGAGGCCGCCGGCCTGCTCGACGCCTGGGTGGGCCCCGACGGCTCCCTCAACGCGGCCGACGGGTACGACGCCTTCGTCCTCCCCGGAGACCCGGTGCCCGGCCACCACCTGGGGCTGCTGCTGCGACCCGCCGTCGACCCCGGCGACCCGGGCGCCCGCGCGGTCCCCACCGAGCGGATCGCCGCGCTGCTGTCCTCCATCGGCGCCGACGACCGGCCCGACGTCACCACCTGGGTCACCGTCGACGGGAGGTTCCGGATCGGTGCCCTGCGCGGCGGCTGGACCAAGGAGGAGGCGCGCCACCTCGGCGAAGGTGCCCGGGAGCAGGCCCGACGCGACCGCCTGCGCGCCATCGCCGACGAACTCGACGGCATCGGGTGGCGGCTGGCCGATATCGACACCGCCCTGGCCGAACTGGACGGACGCCGCCGCACCCTGCGCTCCGAACTCGACACCCTGCCCGACGACACCGCTCTGCGCGGTGCCCACGCCCGCCTTGCCGACATCGTCCGGGCCGGGGTGTCCCTGGCCCGCCGCAGGCACGAGCGCGCACAGGAGCTGGAGCGCGCCCGGACCGACTGGGACGCGGCCCGCGCCGTCCTCGCCCAGACCTGCGAGGAACTCGGAACCCCCGCCGACGGGCCGGGGCTCACCGAACAGCGCGACGCGCTGTCCTCCTACCGGGTGGCCCTGGCCGGGTTGTGGCCCGCACTGGACCTGCGCCGCGACACCCTGCGCAACTTGGAGGAGGCCCGGGAGCGGGCCGAACGCACCGAGCGGCTCGCCACCGAGCTGGCGGAGCGCACCGAGCGGCTGCGCCTGGAGGCCGAGGAGGCCGCCGAGCGCCGCACCACGCTCGCCGAGACGGTCGGGGCCGCGGTGGCCGAGCTGAACGCCAGGCTCGAACAGGTCTCCCGGGAGCTGGCGCACTGCCGCGAGCGGGACCGCGCGCTGCGGGCCGAACACGCCGACGCCCTGGACCGGCGCGGCCGCGCCGCCGGACTGCTGGAACGCCTCGACGACGACATCGCCGAATGCGCCCGCACCCGCGCCGAGTCCATCGAAGGGCTGCGGTCGTTCGCCGCCACCGGCCTGCTCGGTGTCGCCCTGCCCGAGCTGGAGGTCCCGGACCCCGCACGCACCTGGGCGCCCGACCCCGCCGTGCGTCTGGCCCGCGCCGTGGACCGGGCCCTGGAGGAGACCGACGACGCCGACCCCGTCTGGGACCGGTTGCAGAAGAGCCTGTCCCAGCAGTTCAAGAACCTCCAGGACGCACTGTCCCGGCACGGGCACAGCGCCGCCTCCTGGCCCGAGGCGGGCGCCCTCGTCGTCCGGGTCACCTTCCAGGGGCGGGAGCGATCCGTCGACGCCCTCGCCGGGGCGCTGGCCGAGGAGGTCGCGGCCCGTCGTGCCCTGCTCTCGGCCCGCGAACGCGAAGTACTGGAGAACCACCTGCTCACCGAGGTCGCCGGAACCCTGCACGGCCTCATCACCGCGGCCGAGACCCAGGTGGAGCGGATGAACGCGGAACTCAGGGAACGCCCCACCAGCACCGGCATGCGACTGCGGCTGGTGTGGAAGCTGGACCGCGACGCCCCCGAAGGACTGGCCGCCGCCCGCGGCCGCCTGCTGCGCCAGACCGCGGACGCCTGGTCGGCCGACGACCGGGAGACGGTCGGGGACTTCCTGCAACGGTTGATCGAACGCGAACGCGATTCGGGGTCGCCGTGGTTCGACCGCCTGGCCCGGGCCCTGGACTACCGCTCCTGGCACCGGTTCGCCGTCGAACGCCACCAGCACGGCCAGTGGAAGAGCGCCACCGGCCCGGCCTCGGGCGGCGAGCGGGTGCTGTCGGCCTCGGTCCCGCTGTTCTCCGCCGCGTCCTCCTACTACGCCACCGCCGGCAACCCGCACGCCCCCCGCCTGATCATGCTGGACGAGGCCTTCGCCGGGGTCGACGACGATTCCCGCGCCAAGTGCCTGGGCCTGCTGCGCGCCTTCGACCTGGACGTGGTGATGACCAGCGAACGCGAATGGGGGTGCTACCCGCAGGTCCCGGGACTGGCCATCGCCCAGCTGTCCAGGATGGACGGGGTTCCCGCCGTGCTGGTCACCCGCTGGGAATGGAACGGCAGAGAACGCTTCCGGGCGGCCGATCCCGGCGATCCAGGGGCGCCGGACCGGGAGGGGACCGTCATCGCCGCCGCACCGGGCAACGGCCAGGAGGGGCTGTGGGAGTGAGCGACCTGCCCCGGCTGCGGCGCCTGCTGGGCACCCCGGACACCGCCTGGCTGCTGGAGCGGGCGCACCGCCGCCTGCGCGAGGGCAGACCCCTGACCGGGACGGTGACCCGCAAGGACGCGACCGCCGGGGAGCGGTCCGCCCTGGCCGCCCTGGTGGGTCGGACCCCGGGGAGCGGCGGCACCGTGAGTGTTCGGCTGGAGCGGATCGACGCGCTGCTGCGGGACAGCGGGGCCTGCCCGGACGGACTGGCCGCCGCGGTCGAGCTCCTGGCCGGTCCGGTCGTTCCCCTGGAGGCCGAGCGGGAACGCGAGGAGGAGGTGTGGAACCGGGTGTTCGTCCCCCTGGAAGAGGTCTGCGGTCCGCATCCACCGCTGGCGCGGTGGTGCGAGCAGGTGCGCCGGGACGGGCGGGTCCGGCGCATGGCCCCGGGGCCCGAGGAGGCGTCGGCCCTGGTGGAGGCGGTCGCCCGGGTGGTGGCAGCCCTGCCCGCGGACGGGACGGCCCTGTCCGGACTGGCGGCGCGGGTCCTGGGCGACGCCCACGCCCTGGACGACGACCGGTCGGTGGCGACCCTGGTCCTGGGCGCGGCCCGGCTGCTGGGTGGAGAGGCCGAGGGGAGCGGGGCCGCGTGGCGGCGCCGGGTGTGGGCCTCGGTGGGGGTGTTCAAGGACGAACTGTCCTCTACGGTCCTGGTCCTCGGCCTGCCCGGCGACCCGGGGACGGCCACCGGGCGGGCACTGCTGGCCCTGGCGGGAGCGGGGCAGCCCGCGGTGGTGACCCTGCGCCAGCTCGTCGCCGAACCCGACTGTGTGCACTGGGCGGGGACACGGGTCTCGGTGTGCGAGAATCCCGCGGTGGTCGCGGCCGCGGCCGACCGGTGGGGCGCCCGCTGCGCTCCCCTGGTCTGTCTCCAGGGGGAGCCGAGCGCGGCCGCGTTGACCCTGCTGCGCTCCGCCGCGGACGGCGGGGCACGGCTGCGGCTGCACGCCGATTTCGACCGGGGCGGGATCCGCATCGCCACCGCCCTGGCCCGCCAGGTCCCCTGGGAGCCCTGGCGATTCGCCGCCGCCGACTACGCGGCCGCCGCGGCGGCCCGGCCCGGCAGGCCCCTGGGCGGGGCCCCGGCGCCGACCCCCTGGGATCCGGCGCTGGCGGAGGCCATGGCCGCGCGCGGGGTCCGGGTGGAGGAGGAGAACGTCCTCGTCGACCTGCTCCCCGACCTGCTCTCCACCCGGGGACTCGGCCGACCGTGACCGGCCGGGACGGGGGCTCACCGGGTGTGGAAGGCGGAGAGGTCCACGGCCGGGGCCGGGGCGAACTCCACGCCGTGTTCGGGCGGGATGGGCTCGCCGGAGGCGGCGTCGGTGCAGTGGGCGTCGAACATCTGGGCCTCGTCGAGGGGGACGAGGGCGTGGTCGGCGGCCTGCCAGCCGCGGACGACCTTGACGGGGACCGCGGTCCCGTCGGGCAGGGTGTGGGAGATCCGTTGGGTGGAACTGCGCAGGATCACGGCGGCGCCGCGGCCGCCGGCCACGATGGCGGAGAGCTGTTCGACCACCGGCGGGTGCTCGATGTCCCAGCCCCGGTCGTGCAGGACGATCGAGGTGGCCGCCGTCTGGCCGGTGTACAGGGTGAGGACGTGGTGTCGGTCGGGCAGGTCCCTCAGGAGGGCGGACAGCAGGATGCGGGCACGTGAGGTCAACATGGTCCGAGTATGTGCGCCCCGACCTGCCCGGATCGGGTTGTCCACAGGCCGAATTCGGAGGGGCCGTGCGGCGCCCGTGACCGGAGCCCGCGGGGCGCGGCCGGGCCGACCGGCCGGGCGCCCCGGGCTCCGGCCGGGCCGCGGGGCCCCGGTCAGCCGGGCTTGCGCAGGACGGTGATGCGGTCGCGGTACTTGGCGACGGTGTACTGGCCGCGGTCGCCCCAGGAGCCGCGCTGTTCGACGACCTCCAGGCCGCGGTCGGCGGCCCAGCGGGCGAAGGCCTCGGGGGAGACGTCGGAGCGGTTGCCGTCGTCGCGCCAGCGCCGCTGGCTGATCCAGCGCTGGGCGATGCGGCCCGGGCGCCCGGTGCGGCGGGTGGCCGGGGCCAGGCGCAGCGACCAGTCGGGTTTGCCGGCGTGGTGGACGACCGCGGTCGCGCCCGGCGCCATGACCCGGGACATCTCTGCGAGGTAGCCGGTGATGACGTCCGGGTCCAGGTGGACGAAGACGTCGAAGGACCACACGAACGCGATGGAGGCGTCCGGGACGGGTTCCATGCCGCAGTCGGCGGTGCGGTGGACGCGCAGGCCGGGGTGGTCCGCGAACCGTTCCCGGCAGTGGTCGAGGCAGGTCTCGTTGACGTCCACGATCCACACGTGCGGGGACCGTTCCAGCAGGTGCTCGGTCCAGCGGCCGTGGCCGGGACCGATCTCCAGGGAGGGGCCGCGGGAGGCGCCCGGGGCGAGCAGGGTGTCGATGAGGGAGGACTTCCACTCCTCGTAGGGCTGTCCGCAATAGGCGGCCATGAAGGACCACTCGTCGCCGTTCTTATCCCAGGAGTGCGCTTTGCCCCAGGTTTTGCGATTCCATTCGACTGTCGGCATTTTCTCTGTTCCTCCTGTTCAGGGGCCCTGTGGGGCATTGGTGGTCTCCCTGGAAAAGGGAGAGTGCGCGCTTGGAAAAGCCTACTCCCGGGGTGTCGGTGGCGTGTTTTCCCTTTTCTTTTCTACGGGTCTCACGGGGGCTCTGGCGTCCCTGCGGTTCCTCTGTGAAGTGAATGTGGTTGACATAGTTCACATGGCATCGTGTACAGTGGGGCCACTTGGAAGCCGTCCGAGAACGCCGGATGTGCGAGCACGTCCGCGCCCCCACCGACCCGCACCCACCGGAGCACCCGATGACCCACCAGCCACAGCCCGGCCAGGCCCCCTACGGCGTGCCCGGACCCCACCCGCAGCCCCGCACGGGGATGTCGGCCGGCGCGAAGTTCGGCGTCGGCTGCGCCGTCCTGTTCTGCCTGCTCTTCGCCTTCGTGGGCTGCGCCGCCCTGCTGGCCTCGGGCGCCCCGCAGGACTCCGACCGGCCGGCCGCCACCGGCGGGGAGAGCGCCCCGGAGGCCGAGGAGGTGCCCGCCGGGGAGGAGGCGGAGGCGCCTGCCGAGGAGGCCGCCGCGGACGCCCCGGTGGTCCTCACCGCGACCCGCCACGAGTTCGCGCCGAGCATCCTCCACGACGGCGGCGACTACACCAGCGTGTACGTGACCGTCGAGAACCGCGGGGACGAGGACGTCGACGTCAACCCGCTGTACTTCTCCGTCGTCGCCGAGGACGGCACCAAGAAGGACACGATCGACGGCCTGGGCATGGCCGAGGACCAGATCGACACCCTCACCCTCTCCCCGGGCCAGCGGGCCGAGGGCGTCATCACCGTCAAGGGCTCCATCGCCCCGGCGAGTGTGGAGTTCTCCGGGGCGTTCGGCCTGGGCGACACCTACACCGCCGAGGTCGGATGACCGTCACCGGGCGGGGCGGCGGGGTCCGCCCGCCGCCCCGCCCGGGCTCCGCCCCACCGGCCCCGAGAACCCACCCCCACCGGCCCCGAGAGAGTGAGGACACCATGGCCGACCCCCGCGACCTGGCCCGCCGCCCCGGCCCCCGGAGGCCCCGGCGCACCTGCGGCCGCTACCGGGCGGACGGGACGCCCTGCGGCGAGCCCACCGACCACGCCGACGGCTGGTGCCGTACGTCCGACTGCCCGGGGTACACCACCGCCCGCCCCGACCCCGCCCGCTTCGGCATCACCCGGTCCCGCCCCGAGGCCCCGGTGAACCCGGACCCCTGTCCCGTGGACGAGTACGACATCTCCACCCTGGGCGTCACCCGGCATGCCGTCGACCGCTTCCTGGGCGTTCACGGGCAGGAGGTCGGTCGGGCCGGCGCCGAGGCGTCCCTGCGGGCGATGATCGCGGACTTCGCCGGGCGCGGGCGGTGGTCGCGCAACGCGCAGGGCCGGGTCTCCTTCGCCTACTCGGGGTTCTACGCGACGGTCACCCCGGACCTG
Source organism: Nocardiopsis protaetiae (assembly GCF_045446735.1). Classification (NCBI taxonomy): domain Bacteria; kingdom Bacillati; phylum Actinomycetota; class Actinomycetes; order Streptosporangiales; family Nocardiopsidaceae; genus Nocardiopsis; species Nocardiopsis protaetiae. The sequence continues at coordinate 13,078 of NZ_JBJJBV010000070.1, read as the reverse complement.
GCCCTGGTGGCGGACTACGGGACCTGCCACGCGGAGCGCACCTGGGCGCAGGTCAGGGCCGGGGTGCCCTCCCGCGGTGAGGCCGATCGTCGGCGCCGCGCCCGCGAGCGCCGGCTCCGGAGCCGCCTACGGGAGGCGGAGGAGGCGGGGATCGCGATCGCCCCCGGCCTGGACGGGCTGGTCGTCACCGGCCCCGACGGCTGGTCGATGGAGGTGGCCGGTCGGACGTTCACGGATCTGACCGGTCCGTGGTGGCACGAGTTCACACGGATGGTTCGGGAGCGCTGGGGAGTGGAACCGGTGCCCTCCGAACAGGGATGACGTCCGCGTTCCCGAACGTACCGGGCCGGGCGCCCCCGCGCTGGCTTTTCCCGAAAAAACAAGGGAAATCCCTGATCTACGCCATAAAGGTGCGGAATCGGTTCATCCCTCCCTCCCCAGAACAACAGGAAAGGTGGGCAAGAAAACGCCCCCGCTGCCCACACCGGACCCGGAGGACGCCTGGCTGTGGCCGGAACGGGCGGTGTTCGCCGACCCGGAGTTCGAGTCCCTGGTGCGTTCGCCGGGGTGGCCGGGGCGGTCAGCCCGTGTGCAGGCGGGCGGCGGTGGCGGGGTCGAGGTCGCGCAGGGCCGCCAGGGACGCGGTGTAGGCGGCGGTGCCCTCCGGGCCCAGGGCGTCGGTGTAGGCGTCCGCGGAGACGGCGGGCACCTCCTGGCCGTTGGTCTGGGCGGTCAGCAGCCACCGGGCGACCTCGACCGGGTCGAGGGCGGCGCGGGCGCAGGCGGCGGCGTGCAGCGGGACCAGGGCGTCGGCCTCGGTGGCCGGGGTGGCGGGGTCCGCCAGCAGCGGGACGGTGCGGTCGATCAGGACGATGGCGCGGCGGGCCAGGGACTCGGCGGCGGCCCATTCGCCCAGGGCGCCGAGCGCCTCCACCTCGCCCACCAGGTCGCGGACGGCCGCCGCGTACTCGTGGGCGCGGTCGGGGACGGCGGCGGGGTCCGCCAGCAGGGCCAAGGGATCGGCGCCGGGGAGCAGCTCGTCGGGCAGGTCCGGGGAGTCCGGGGTATCGGAGGCGCCGGGGGAGCCCGGGAAAGAGACCATGATCCAGTTGTACCGGTACCGGACCGGTGTGCGGTGCCGTCGGTGTGGAGTAGATGCCGTTACCGGGAGGGGCGCAAGGGGGTGTGCAGATGGGCCGGTCCCTCGGTGGCGGGACCCGGCGGCCCTAACGGCGGCGGGGGCCGTGGGTCGAAGGGATTTCCCCGGCCGCGTGGGGCGCCACAATGGGGGGATGTCGCAGCGCAGAACACGCACCAGCACCCGCCGCCCCCCGGACACCGACCCCTGCCCCTGCGGGGGCGGGGCGTACGGGTCCTGTTGCGGACCGGCCCACCGGGGCGAGCGGGCGGCGGCCACCGCTGAGGCGCTCATGCGCTCGCGCTACAGCGCCTTCGCCGTCGGGGACCGCGCCTACCTGGAGCGCACCTGGCACCCCGACACCCGCCCGGCCCGGGTGGACACGGACCCCGGCACCGAGTGGACGGGGCTGGAGATCCTGGAGACCGGCGGCGGAACCCCCTTCCACACCGACGGCACGGTGCGGTTCCGCGCCCGCTACCGGGAGGGAGGCCGGGACGGGGAGATGGTGGAGCACAGCCGCTTCGCCCGCGTGGACGGCGCCTGGGTCTACGTGGACGCCCTGCCCGCCTGAGCGCTCACCCCGGGTGGTCCGGGCGGCGCAGGGCCCGGGCCAGGAAGGCGGCGGTGCGGGACCGGGCCGCCCGCTCGGGGTCGGGGTGCACGCGGCCCAGCGCCTCCAGGACCTCCACGGTGTCGGGGTGGTCGGTGCGGCGCAGCCGGTCCACATCGTCCAGGATGAGGGACTCCAGCCCGCCGGTGGCCGGGGAGACGAGGAAGTCCGCCAGGCCGTCCTCCCCGGCGGACAGCGCGGCCGCGAGCATGTCCACGATCACCCACGGGCCGCGGCCCGCCATGATCCGGTCGATCTCGTCCTGGCGCAGCATCCGCGAACCCAGCAGCACGATGGCCGCCAGGTGCGCCCGGGCCGGGCGGTCGCAGGTCAGCAGACCGCGCAGCTGCGGGCCCAGGTGTGAGCTGACCAGGTCCAGGACCGCGGCGCCGTCCCAGCGGCGCAGCTCCATCCCGGGCCGGTCGACCGCCTCGCAGACCTCCCGCAGGGCGCATGCCGGGGAGCGGGCGGCCAGCCAGGAGTCGATCGCGATGATCCTCCCGTCCGGGGAGAAGGACCGCACCGAGTCGAGGAACGCACCGGCCTCCACCTTGCCGATGTCGTCGACGAGCGGCGCCGGGACCCCCACCGACAGCAGGATCTGGCGCACCCCGTAGCGGCCCAGCGGGGTGAGCCGCACCAGGCACGGGCCGCCGCCGGGGCGGCGGTGGTCCAGGTGGACCGCCCCGGTCTCGGCCAGCTGCCACAGCATGTGCAGCAGGAGGTCGGGCAGGCGGCGGCGGATCCGCGCGGTCACGGGGACCGTGCCCGGGTCGGCCAGCAGCGCGGCGATCAGGTCGGTGAGGGGGATCCGGGAGCGGTCGGGCGCCTCGTACAGGGAGCGCAGCACCAGGGGGAGCAGGTCGGGGCCGGTGGTGCCGGGCTCGGTGGTGGTCAGGTCGCCGCGGGCGCCCTCGACGGTGGTCTCGAACATGTCGCTCCACCACAGCAGGATCTGCCGCGGGTCGCGGGCCCGCTCCTCCAGGTCGGGGGCGGGGCGGGCCTGCCCGGCGGCGAGCTCGACCATGCCCAGCCGGACCGCCTCCCACCAGGGCAGGGCGAAGGCGGGTGTGGGCGGGTCGTCGCGGCCCGGTCCGGCGGGTCCGACGGGGCCGTCCGCCGAGGGGCCCGCGGGCCACAGGGAGAGCGTGCGCACGGCCTCGTGGATCAGCGGGGTGTCGGGGAACCCCCGTGCGGTGACCGGGACGGTGGGCCCCGTCCAGCGGGCCAGGGCCAGGGCGTTGGCGTACAGGGGGCAGTGCGAGGCGGCGAAGGCCAGCTGTGTTCGCGGGTGCAGGCGCACCGGGCGGGCCGAGACCCGGGGCGGGTCCGGCGGGGGCGGGTGGTGAGAGGGCGTGTCCACTCCCGGATTCTCCTTACGAGGAGGGAACCGACGTCACCTTCTCTATCGCTCCGAGGCCGGGTCGCGTGCGGTTTTCCACGACATTGGTATGGAAAACCCGGGTGGCGGGGGTGGAGAACGCCGCGTTCGTCGGCAAAAGGGACCGGACGGCCGGTTCCGCCGAGCGTAGACTCGCCCATCGGACGGGCCCGGCGAGGGGCCGGAAGGGAAGGCGCCGTGGCGGCGGAGCGGATCGTACGCGCGGAACGGAGTCTGCGCGGGCTGGCACTGGGAGACGCTTTCGGGGACCGGTTCTTCCTGCCCGCGGACGAGGCCGAACAGGCGGTCGCGGGGCGCCGGATCCCGGAGCCGCCCTGGGAGTGGACCGACGACACCGCGATGGCGGCGTCGGTGTTCGCGGTGCTGTCCGCCCACGGCCGGATCGTCCAGGACGAACTGGCCCGCGACCTGGCCGACCGCTACGACCCCTCGCGGGGCTACGGGCCGTCGATGCACCGGCTGCTGCGGGCGGTCGCGGCGGGGGAGCCTTGGGAGGAGGCCGCCCGCTCCCAGTTCGGCGGCGAGGGTTCGCACGGCAACGGGGCGGCGATGTCGGCGCAGGACACCGTGCCGTTCGCACTGTGGTGCGCGGCCGGGCACCTCGACGACGAGGTCGAGGCGCTGTGGACGGCCGTCGCCGGCGGCGGCGACCGCGACACCACCTGCGCGATCGCGGGCGGGGTGGTGGCCGCCCGCACCGGCGGTGCCGGGGTGCCGCCCGCGTGGCGGGCGGCCTGTGAACCGCTGCCGGAGTGGGCGTTCGCCGCGGGCGGCGACGGCGTCAGGGGGTGGGCGGGCCCGGGGCCCAGCGGCCGGCGATGAGGTCCACGCTCCGGGCGGCCAGGCCCTGGCCCAGGGCGTCCAGTTCGTGCAGGGCGTCGCGGAACCGCTCCACCTGCCGGAACATCTCCCCGTGGCGGCGCTGCTCCTCCACCGGCAGGACCGGCAGGCGCATCCGGGCCGGGTCCACGCGCAGGCTGCCGCGCATGCTGCTGCTGACCCGGGCGATGGTGCGGCTCTCGGCGGTGCTGGTGACGAACCCGGCCAGGAACCACGGGTCGACCGCGCCCGGGTTGGTGCGCACCACGTACAGGCCCGGACCCGGGTAGGCGCCGGCGTCGGCCTCGGTGGCGACCCGGGCCACCGGGCGGGCGGTCACCGCGGGGATGAGCACGTCACCCTCCTGGACCGGGGGGTTGCGCATGGGGTCGGCGTCGACCTCCTCGCTGCCCGAGGCGGCGCGGCCCCGGGCGACGTCCTCGCCGGAGATCACCCGGGCGGTGATCCGGGGGCCGCCGGTCCGGGGGTCGGAGTCGGCGCGGCGGGCGGCGGGGCGGCGGATCGTCACCGATCCGGCCTTGGCCAGCTCCGCCAGGGTGACCACCCGGGTGGGCTCGGCGCGGGGCTCCTCCTCGGGGGGCTGGGGGACCAGGGTGCGCAGGGTGCGCAGGGCCGACTCCACCCGGCGGCGGTCGCGGGCGAACGACTCCAGGTCGACGGCGGCGGTGCGGGGGACGGGCAGGCGCGGGCGCGGGGTGAGGTCGACGTCCTCGTCCAGCAGGTCCACCACGTCGACGCTGCGGGCGACACCGGGCTTGACGGTCCCGGCGGGGTCGTCGAGGAAGCCCTGCCACAGCCGGTCGACGAGGGCGACGACGGAGGCCTCGTCGGCGGGGGCGCCCGGGTCGTGGGGGGAGGTGTCGGCGAGCAGGACCGGGCCGGGGGCCCGTCCGGGTTCGGGGCGGCGCAGCACCCACAGTTGCAAGGGGACGGCGTAGTGGGCGGCCAGGCCGGGGGGCAGGGAGATGATGGCCCGGAACGCGCCCGCGCGCAGCATCTCGCGGCGGATGCGGCGGCCGGAGGGGCGGGCGGCGGCGCCGGGCGGCATCACCATGACGACGGAGCCGCCGGGCCGGGCCAGGGTCAGGCAGTGCTGGACCCAGGCCAGGTCCGACTCCAGGCGCGGCGGGCTCCCGTACACCCAGCGCTCGTCCTCGGCGAGGTCCTCGGCCCCCCAGTTGCGTTCGCCGAACGGCGGCGCGCACAGGACGGTGTCGGCGCCGTCCGCGGGCAGCGCCGGGGAGCGCAGGGCGTCGTCGACCACCAGGCTCAGGCGGCGGTCCAGCAGGTCGGCGAACCCGGCGCGCAGGGCGGCCAGCCGGGCGGAGGGGGCGTCGCGGTCCTGGCCGTGCAGCGGGGAGCGTCCGGCGCGGCCCGCGGCGAGCAGGAGTTCGCCGCGCCCGCAGGCTGGGTCGGCGACGGTGCCGTCGCCGCCTGCGGGTCCGGCCAGGCGGACCATGAGGTCGGCCAGGGCGGAGGGCAGGGTGTGGGAGCCGGAGGGGGCGCGCTGGTCCAGGCGGGCCAGCAGGCGTTCGAAGGCTCGGGCCGGGTCGCTGCCCTGGGCGGCCCGCACGGCAGCGTCGGCCAGGACGGGCAGGTGGGCGTCGGGCGGGGTGTCGTCCCCGCCCAGGTGCTCCAGCCCCGCGGCGGCCAGGGACTCGGCGAACCCGGTGCGGGCGGCGTCGAACAGGACCGCCGGATCGGCGGTCTCGGCGGTGGGCGGGCTGTGGTGGCGGTGCAGGTGCAGCAGCAGGATCCCGACCCAGGCCAGGGCGGACTCGGTGGGCATGGTCGAGCGCAGGGAGTCCACCGCCTGCCACAGGCGCTGGTCGGGGTCGATGCTGGGGGCGCCCCGGTGGGCGGACAGCCAGCGCTCCACCTGGGCCAGGTCGAACCTGGGGCTGCGGTCGGTGCCGCCGACGGGGCGCGGGAAGTCGTCGTGGCGGCGCCGCCAGTTGCTGACCGCGGTGGGTTTCACCCCGGCGATCCTGGCGATGTCGGCCGAGGTCACCTCCACGTCACCGGTGTCCATGAACCGTCCCATCCACGCTGGCGAACGAACAGGTCACGAGTGTACACATGCGCTTCCGAACACCGGTCCGGACACATCCGAAAGAGTGGTTGATCAGATTCACATACGGCGGTCCGGGCGGGGATTCCGGAGTCGGGACGGGAAGCCACCGGTCCCGATTCGGACGAACACCCCACACGGCGGCCCCTGGCGGTCTAGCTTCGTTTCCATGGCCGATGACACGATCGGGGCGTCCTACCCCGCAACGGTTCCCGCCGCCCTGGCGGAGAGCCTGGAGAAACTCGATCTGCGCGAGGGGCTGCTCCGGGAGTTGCAGTGCTACCCGGACGAGGCCGGGACCATTCTGGTGGAGACCGCCGAACACCTCCTGCACGAGGGCGAGCGCGAGCAGGGGCTGCGGCTGCTGGAGGCCCTGCGCGAACACCCGCCGGCCCCCGAGGACGCCCAGTACGCCGTCATCGAGATCGCCCGCGACCTGCGCGAGCAGGGGCGGGGGGCGGAGTCGGAGCGGATGGTGGAGGACCTGCTGCGGGCCGGGGGGCTGCAGCCGGGCCCGGCCGGGCTGCTGGCCGACCTGTTCGAGGCCGACGGGGACCCGGCGCGGGCGCTGCACTGCCACGACATCGCCGCCCGGGAACTGCTGGCCCACCCGGGCGAGTCGCTGGCCGGGGCGAGCGTGTACGACATCGGCCCCCTGGTGGGACGGGCCCGCCTGCGCGGCGAGGCCGGGCTGGAACCGGACGGCCACGACCTGGTGGCGCTGGAGGCGGCCGGGCGGTTCTGGAGCGAACGCCAGGGGGAGATGTGGCCGCCCCCGGAGGCGGCGGGCGGGGCCTGACGGCTCACCCCGGCCGGGAACCGCCGCCGCGATGCGGCCGGGGTTTGTCGCCGTGGCCCGGCCGGTGTCCGCCTTCGTGGTGTGGCCAGGGTGAGCCACCGCGGTCCGGTCGGGGTCCGCCGGGGCCCGGCCGGTGTCCGCCGGGATGTGGCCCGGGTCCGCTTTCTCGGTTTTCTCGGTGCGGCGGGGCTCGCCAGGGTACGGCACCCGGCCGGACCGGCCCCGGTCGGCCGGGTGCGGCCACCGGGCGATCCCCCGACACCGCCCCGCGGTGCCCGCCCGTGGCCTACGATGCTGTCCTTCGGGTGCGTGCGGGTGCCCGGAGGTTCTCTTTGGAGGGGTCCGTGGCCGTCGCACCGGGTTCGGGTGAGGGACTCGTCCGCATCGTCCCCGGCTCACCGCTGGACGCCGCGCTGCCGGTGGAGGGCGGGCGGGGCCGGCTGGCGGTGCGCGACGGCGTCGAGGGCGTCCTGCACTGCGCGCTGGTGATGGAGGACGTGCGGCTCACCGCCTCCGAACGCGTCGGCCTGGGCTGGCTGCTGCGCGAACACCAGGAGTTCACGGCCTCCTCCTTCGTGCCCGGGGACGGCGCCGGGTTCGCGGAACTGTGCGCCGGGCTGCGCGAGGGCGGCCCCGGCTGCGGGGTGGTCCTGGGGCTGCCCGGCGAGGGCCGCACCGGGACCGCCGTGGCCGCCCTGTCCCGGGCCGGGCTGGTGGTGCGGCCTCTGATGGCCGACACCGACGAGGACGAGCCCTTCCAGGGGGTGTGGCCCGAGGAGGGCCGCGGCTACCTGGTGGACGTGTCCGGGGCCGGTCCGCTGCCGGACGTGTTCCTGCGCGCGCTGGGCGACTTCGCCGTGGTCGCCGCCCACGGCGGGGCGGCACTGGTGGTCATCGCCGACCCCGGCCAGTGGGACGTCGCCCCCATCCCCGGCGCCGTGCACCTGCGGGCCCGGCCGCCCGAACGGCGCGAGGTGCTGGCCGCCCACCTGGGGTGCCTGCTGGGCGACCGCCACCGGGCGGCGCGCTGGGCGCGCGAACTCGACGGCTGCGGGATGCTGCGCGGCGCGACCCCGGGGGAGGCGGCCGCCCTGGCCCGGACCGCGCACGCCGTGCTCACCGGCCGCGAACGCGGGGCGGGCGAGCTGGAGCAGATCGCCCTGATCCGGGAACGCCACCGCGGCGGCGGCGAGGTCGCCGCCTGGTTCGCCGACGCCACCGGCCCCGACGGGGTGTGGAGCCGGGTGGTGGTCGCGGCTCTGGCCGTCCTGGAGGGGGAACCGGTCGAGGCCGCCCTGGAGGGCGCTCGCGGCCTGGCCGGAGAGCTGGGGGTGGAACCCCGCGAGACCGACGGCATCGCCGGGGTCGGCATCGGCCCCACCCTGGAACGGGTGGGCGCCCGGCGCACCGCCGCCGGAGAGGTGCTCTTCGAACGGGAGGACCGCGCCGACCGGGTGCTGGAACACCTGTGGGCCGAACACCCGGGCGTGCGGGCGGGCCTGGTCCGGTGGGCGGCCGCCGAGGCGGTGCGCCGCGGCCCCGAGACCGCGCACCGGATCGGGGCGCGGCTGTTCTCGCTGTTCGACCGGTGCGCTGCCCCGACCGCCCTGGTGGGGCTGTTCGACGCCTGGGTGGGGGAGTCGGAGCTGGTCGACGCGGTGGTGGCGCTGTCCTCGGCGGCACTGGTGCACCCCCGGTTCGCGCGGGCGCTGCGCGAGCGCCTGTACGAGGAGGCCCGCGCGCCCGCGTCGGTGGTGACGGCCCGGGTGGTGGCGCGGGTGTGCGCCGAATACGGTAAGGCCGACCCGGTGGGCGCGCTGACCCGGCTCAAATGGCTGGTGGAGGTGGACGAGGACGCCGAGGCGGCGCTACGTGAGCTGGCCCGCCACGAGGGCCTGCACCCGGCGCTGGTGCGGGCGGCGCTGGAGTGGATCGGCGGGGCGCTGCCCTGGAACACCGGGTCGACCTCGCCGGTGCGGGCCGACGCCGGGGTGCGCCTGCTGGAGGGGCTGGTGGCGGCCGAGGCAGACGGGGTGCCGGTGCTGCTCGCCCGCCACCTGCGCGAACCCGGAGAAGAGGGGGAGCGGCTGCTGGGCTCGGCCTGGTACGCGCTGCTGGAGTTCGGGGCGCACGAACGGGTGCGCGCCGCCCTGCGGCCGTGGCTGCGGGCGGCGCTGGCCGACGGCGCCGGGTTCGGAGAGGTGGTGTACGCGCTGGGGTGCGCGGTGGCCGGGCTGGCCGACGCCGACCCGGACGCGGTGGCCCGCCGGGCGGCGCGCCTGGACCGCGCGCTGACCGAGGCGTGCACCCGGGAGGGGCTGGGTCCGGACGAGGGGGAACGGCTGCGCGAGGCCCTGGGCCTGGCCCCGGCCCGCGACCGCACCGCCTAGCCCGGCGGAGGGCGGAGGCGGGCCGGGCGGTTCCTTCGCCCGGCCCCGCGCGGTGGACACCGCACGGGTGGCGGGCCCGGCGTGCGGGGGTGGAGGCGGGCCGGAGCGGGCCCGTGCCGCCCGAGCCGGCGCGGTGGGCCGGGGCCGGGGACGAGCCGATGTGCGGACGGCGGGGACGGCCGGGGCGTCGGCCGGTCGGCGGACCGGAACCCATGAGCGGTGCCGTCCGTATCCTCACGATCGGTCGGGGAGGAGGGCTCCGGAGTCGGCGGGCGGGGCCGGGTCGGCCCAGGGCAGCGGGGCCTCGGCGGCGACCTCGCGCATGCGCCGGTAGGCCGCCTCGTCGGAGGGGCGCGGCGCCCCGTCCTCGGCCAGCAGGTGGGTCAGCGGCGGGGCCGTCCCGCCGTCGTCCAGGACCACCGTTTTTTGCCGGGCCCCGTCGCGCAGGGTCAGCCGCACCTCGGTGACGTTGTCGGCGCTGCGCAGGTGGAACAGCCCCGCCAGGTCCACCCGGCGGGCCAGGATCTGCTCGGTCAGCGGTGCGGGCAGGTGGCGCTGGCCCGACGGCGGGGTCAGGACGTGCCGGAAGGTCCCCATCGGCCGGGGATCCTCCAGGTTGAACAGGTCGGCGCCGCGGGTGACCTCCACGACTTCCACCTTCACGGCGTGGGCGCCCTCCAGGAACCTGCGGTAGGCGGCCGAGTCCGACAGCGGGGCGCAGCGCAGCGACAGGCGCCCGCCCAGGCGGGCGTCCACACAGCGTTTGAGGTGGTCCAGCAGGATGGTCCCGGCGCCCCGGCCCTGGTGGCGTTCGGTCATCGCCAGGGCGTGCGCGCCGCCCCGGGGCACCACCAGCAGGGCGCGCAGGTGGGTGGTGGCGGCCTCCTGGGCCCCGTAATGGTAGGGGTCCCGGTCCTCGGCGACGCTGCGGATGGTGCCCGGGGTGCCGAACCTGCCGTAGTCCAGCCGGATCTCGATCTCGCGGTCGCCGGTCCGGCGGTGGTCGCCCACCGACAGGTGGGAACGGCGCTCGGGGTCGGTCACCGGGCTCTCCTGCAGTTCCCGCACGGCGCCGTGGAGGAGGTCGAGCAGGTCGGTCCCCTCGTCGTCGAGGCGGTCCACCGCGGGGTGGTCGTCCGGGCGTCCGGGCGGGGCCGCCCACAGTCGGTAAGCAGCGAAACCGTGAGTGGCCACGCAAGTCCTTCAGGTCGTCGGTTCGGATGGGTGTGCCGCTCCGGGTAAGCAGCACGGGACACCGGGGAGTGACCCCGCAAGTCCTTCAGGTCGGTTCGGATGGGTGTGCCGCTTCGGGTGAGCAGCACGGGACATCGGGGAGTGACCCCGTAAGTCCTTCGGATCGTCGGTTCGGGTGCACCGTCCCGGGCGGGCGGCACGGGATACCAGCGTAGTGGCGCCGGAGCGGCGGCGCGTGGTGCGACGGGCACCCGGCCGGGGGCCCGGATCCCCCGTACCCCGGCGGGCGGAGTGCCGAGGGCGAGGGCTGGGCACAACACCGACCATGGGCGCATGGGTACTGGTCAGGCACGGGCAGACCGAGTGGAGCAGGACGCGGCGGCACACCGGCCGCACGGACGTCCCGCTGACACAAGAGGGGGAGCGGCAGGCCGCGGCGCTGCGGCCGCTGCTCGCCGGGCGAACGATCGGGCGGGTGATCGCCAGCCCGCTGCGGCGGGCGGTGCGCACCGCCGAACTCGCCGGGCTCACCGTGACACGGACCGACCCCGACCTCCAGGAGTGGGACTACGGCGGGTACGAGGGGGTGACCACCGTCGAGATCCGCCGCGAGCGGCCCGGCTGGGACCTGTGGCGGGACGGGGTGGTCCCGGGCGACGCCGAGCACCCCGGCGAGAAGGTGGAGGAGGTGGCGGTGCGGGTCGACCGGGTGCTGGCGTCGGCGGCCGCGGAGGTGGGCACGCCGGGGGCGGCGGACACGGTGCTGGTGGCGCACGGGCACGTGCTGCGGGTGCTCACGGCACGGTGGCTGGGCCTGGACGGCCGGGCGGGGGCGCTGTTCTCCCTGGGTACCGGTGCGGTGTGCACGCTGGACCGGGAACACGACCGGCCGGTGGTCTCCTCCTGGAACCTGGTGCCGTGACGGCCCGGGGCCGGGGATCGGGGGCGTGCCGGGAGGGTGCGCCCGGGGACCGGAGCGGGGGAGGGACGGATCTCCCACCGACGGTCAGGACCGGACGGAAGTGGGCGCCGGGGGTGGCCGTTGGCCTGGCGCCGCATTCCCCGGTGAAGGGGTGGTCCTGTCAGGGGTGAGCAGGGGAAACTCGGGGCTCGACGGACCGGAATCGACGCCCGCCCTCGTGGCGGGGTCGGTCGTTTCTTCTGACGTGAGGCCTACGCCACCGGTTCCTCAGGGGCCACATGAGGCCACTCTGGAACCTTTTGCCTCAACCCGTGCGAGACGGGGACGGCCGGGTCCTCACATGAACAGGGGACATGAAAAAGACCCGACCGTCGATGCCCCTTCTCCAGATGAGAGGGGCGGTATGTGCCGACGGTTCCCTCGGGGCCGACGGACGATCAAGGGCACGCAGAGTGGGGGAGTGGCTGCGCTGCGTGCACCGGCGGTGGCAGGGCCTTCCATGAAGGGGGGACATGGAGGACCCCGCCACCTCGGCCCGCCCTCCGCGCGGGGGCTGCCGGAGGGCTGGGCCGACGGTGGCGGCGGCACCGGAGGTGCGGGGTGCCGCCGCTCGGGGAAAGGTCTACGCGGCGTTCTCGCGATCGAGCGCCGCACCCGGTCTGAGGCCGAAGGGCACACCGAATCCGGTGAGCCAGCCCTCACGCTCCAGGCGTTCGAAGATCTCCTGGGTGACGTCGTGGTCGGGGGCCGACCGGGGCGGCCATCCGAACCGCTCGGCCACCGTCGACCAGCTCGGGCCGTGCCCGTGGTCGGAACGGTAGCGGTCCACCCAGAGCGCGACCTCGCCGGCGCGCTCGCCCAGCAGCTCGTCGGCGCGTTCGGACGCCGGGGCGTCCAGCGGCGTCGTCGCCGGGGAGACCCGGGGCGCGGTCGGCGGCGCCGGGGCCAGGGGGGCCAGCCAGGCGGTGGTCTCGCCCAGCTCCGCCTCGATCACGGCGCCGTCGTCGCGGACCGAGACGATCCACTCGATCCGCTCCAGCCATTCGAGCAGTTCGGTGAGCTCGTCGGGGCCCGACAGCGCGCACGCCACGGTGACCTCCACCCGGGGGACCCGGATGCGGCCGCCGGGGGCGGCGCGCGACGCCAGGTAGGTGCCGGTCAGCCGGAGCCGGTTGGGCTTCTTGCGCATCTTCTTGTGCCCCATCGCCCGGCCCACCCAGCCCGAGGCGCGCGAACGCACTCCCTGGCCGATGTCCCAGGGGTTGCCCTCCATGTCGGGCAGGCCGCACAGCGCCGGGTCGGAGGGGTGGGACTCGATCACCCGCTCGGGGGTGGTGACCAGCCAGCCCGAGGCGATCAGATCGCTGAGTGAGGCGTGCGGGTCCTCCAGGCGCAGGATCCGCATGTCCTGGCCGAGCAGGTACACCGCGCCGCGGATCGCGCCCCGCAGGGCGCAGACCAGGGCGAGGTAGCGGCTGTCGGGGTCGCTGCCCACCTGCTTGGAGGCGACGTAGGCCCACACCTCCCGCAGGAACTCCATCTTGTGCAGGGTGATGGGCAGGTCCCGGTTGGGGTGCGGGGTGGGCGGGGGCGGCCCCTCCCGGCGCTTGGGCGGCTTGGGCGGCCACCCCGGCGGGTTGACCACACCGTCCTCGTGGCAGCGGACGCATTCCATCGCCGCGGCCAGGTCCGGATTGGGCCTGTGGAAC
>NZ_JBJJBV010000007.1:0-54030 GCF_045446735.1 Nocardiopsis protaetiae | reverse complement strand
AGGAGATGTCCCCGGACTCGGCGTGCTTCTCGATGCCGCCGATCCGGTGCTCCAGCCCGGCGGTGCCCGGCACCGCCCACGGCCGGGCCAGGGTGTCCTCGTCGCGCAGGTACGGCAGGAACGCCCCGTCGGGGCCGTTGGGCTCCGTCGCGAACCCCGGTTCGATGACCGGCAGGTCGGCCACCTTGGGCAGCCGCCACGGCTCGGAGCCGTTGGCCAGGTACCCGTCGGAGAGCATGATCACCGGCGTCCGGTAGGTGACGGCGATCCGCACCGCCTCCAGCGCCGTCGCGAAGCAGTCGGCCGGAGTGGCCGGGGCCACCACCGGCAGCGGCGACTCGCCGTTGCGCCCGTACAGCGCCATCAGCAGGTCGGTCTGCTCGGTCTTGGTGGGCATGCCGGTGCTCGGGCCAGCCCGCTGCACGTCGACGATGACCAGCGGCAGCTCGGTCATCACCGCCAGCCCCACCGTCTCCTGCTTGAGCACCATGCCCGGGCCGGAGGTGGTGGTCACCCCCAGCGCGCCGCCGAACGCCGCGCCCAGGGCCGCGCCCACACCCGCGATCTCGTCCTCGGCCTGGAACGTGCGCACCCCGAACGCCTTGTGCCGGGACAGCTCGTGCAGGATGTCCGAGGCCGGGGTGATCGGGTACGAGCCCAGGAACAGCGGCAGCCCCGAACGCCGCGACCCGGCGATGAGCCCGTAGGCCGTGGCCAGGTTCCCGGTGATGTTCCGGTAGGTGCCGGCGGGCAGCCGGGCGGGCTTGATCTCGTAGGAGACCGCGAAGTCCTCGGTGGTCTCGCCGAAGTTCCAGCCCGCCTGGAACGCGGTGAGGTTGGCCTCCAGGATGTCCGCCTTCTCGGCGAACTTGGACTTCAGGAAGGCCGTGGTGCCCTCCGTCGGCCGGTTGTACATCCACGACAGCAGGCCCAGCGCGAACATGTTCTTGGCGCGCTCGGCGTCCTTCTTGGAGATGTCGAGGTCCTTCAGGGCCTCCACGGTCATGGAGGTCAGCGGCACCGCGCTCACCTTGAACCCGTCCAGGGTCCCGTCGGTGAGCGGGTCGGCGGCGAAGCCGACCTTGGCCAGGGCGCGCTTGGTGAACTCGTCGGTGTTGATGATGAGGGTGGCGCCGCGCGGCAGGTCGGCCAGGTTGGCCTTCAGCGCCGCGGGGTTCATGGCGACCAGGACGTCGGGGGCGTCGCCCGGGGTCATGATGTCGTGGTCGGCGAAGTGCAGCTGGAAACTGGAGACGCCGGGAAGGGTCCCGGCGGGCGCACGGATCTCCGCCGGGAAGTTCGGCAGGGTCGACAGGTCGTTGCCGAAAGCGGCCGTTTCCTGGGTGAAGCGGTCACCGGTCAGCTGCATCCCGTCGCCGGAGTCCCCGGCGAAGCGGATGACGACACGGTCGAGCTGTTCGATCTGTTTGGACACTGAGATCGACGACCTCCTCGGCCGCCGTGTCGGGGCGGCGGCGCTTGTGAGTGTCAGCCCTCCGGCCGGGGCGCGCCGCTGCGGGGCGGCCCCCCGGTCCTGTGAGAGCGCGGACGGGGAGTGCGGCCCCCGTGTTCACCGGGTGCGCCAACCCTGGGGAACGCGGCGAGGCACCGGAGCGCGCGGACGCGGAGCGGTGTCCGCGGCCTCGTGCGGAAAGTGATCAGGGCCACGTTCGCACTATAGGTCGTCGGGGCGGTGCGCATCGAAGTCGGGTGGCGATTGTCACACGGGCGGTGGGTGCGCGGGGTGGGGGCGGGCCGGGACCGGAGCGGATACGGGGCGGGGAACGGAGTTGGGGCCGGGGCGGGGGAAGGCGTGGGACCGGCGTGGGGAGGGGCCGTGAAACGGGCCGCCGCGGACGCCGCGCCCGAGATCCGATACCGGGGCCACGGCGGGCGGGGGCAGGTGGCGCGGGTCGGCAGTCGAAGGGCGGCCGAGGGGCGACGGGTGGACGGCCGGCGGGAGGTGGGCGGGCGCAGGTCGCCCGAACCGGGAACGCGGGACACTGATCCACACGTTCATCACCATGTACACATACAGGGACGAGAGAGCGGGGAGGTGGCGGCGTGCACGTCGGTGCGGCGCGCGCGGTCGGTCTGTTCATCGGCGTCGCGGCGGTCCTCCTCCTCGCGGGCTGGTTGTGCGCCGCCGACAAGGGATTCCAGTTCGCCGTGACGGTGGTGGTGGCCGCCGGGATCCTGGTGCACCTGTTCGGGGACTCGCTGGCGCTGCGCGCCATGCGGGCCCGGCCGGTGGGGGAGATCGAGAAGCCCGACCTGTACCGGACGGTGCGCGAGACGGCCACGGCCGCCCGCCAGCCCATGCCGCGCCTGTACCTGTCGCCGATCCGCTCGCCCAACGCGTTCGCGACCGGCACCGGCCGCCGGGCCGCGCTGTGCTGCACGACCGGGCTGCTGGAGACCCTCGACGAACGCGAGCTGCGCACCGTCATCGCCCACGAGCTGGCGCACATCAAGGCCGCGGACACCCTGGCCGGGTCGGTGACGGTCACGCTCACCGGGCTCATCGCCGCGCTGAGCGCGATCGCGTTCCTGGTGCCGCTGGGCGACTCGGAGGAGATGGACGTCCCCGAACTGCTGGGCGGGCTGCTGGTGGCGCTGCTGGCGCCGCTGGCGTTCCTGGTGGTGCGCGCCGGGGCGGGGCGGGGCAGCGAGTTCCGGGCCGACGAGCAGGCGGCGCGGACCACCGGCGATCCGGAGGCACTGGCCTCGGCGCTGCTCAAGCTGGAGGCGGGCATGCGCGAGCACCCGCTGCCCCGGCAGCGGACGCTGCTGCCCGCGGCGCACCTGATGACCACCAACCCGTTTCCCACGGGGGCCTGGCGGCTGTTCGCCGCCCACCCGCCCACGGAGGAGCGGGTGCGGCGGCTGCGCGAGCTCCGCAGGGGCTGGGACCTGGGCTGAGCGGTGCCGGGGCGGCTGCGTGCGGGGGCGGCCGCCCCTGGGGAAGAAGCCGCCCGGTACCGCCCGTGGAACGGCGGTGGGCTGTCCGGGGCGGCCGTCCCTTCGTTCCGCGGTCCCGCCGCCCCGCCCTCCGGCACCGGGCCGAAACCCGGGGCGCGCCCGTGTCTGAAAAGCACGACCCTTCGAAAGCGCGACGGCCCGGAAAGCACGACGGCCGCCCCGAGGGGCGGCCGTGCGGTGTCCGCGTTCCGGGCCGGCCGGGAGCCGGGTCGCCGACTGCCGGACCGCCGGACTAGCGGTAGTTCACGAACTGGAGGGCCAGGTCGAGGTCCTTCTCCTTGATGAGGTTCTGGACGGTCTGGAGGTCGTCCTTCTTCTTGGAGCTGACGCGCAGCTCGTCCCCCTGGATCTGGGCCTTGACGCCCTTGGGGCCCTCGTCGCGGATGAGCTTGGAGATCTTCTTGGCGTCCTCGGAGGAGATGCCCTCCTTGAGGCCGACCGGCAGGCGGTACTCCTTGCCGGAGATCTTGGGCTCGTCGGCGGCGTCGAGGATCTTCAGGGACAGCTTGCGCTTGATCAGCTTCTCCTTGAACACGTCCAGGGCGGCCGTGGCGCGCTCCTCGGAGGTGCTGCGGATCTCGATCCCGTCCTCGCCCTGCCAGGAGATGGTGGTCCCGGTGCCCTTGAAGTCGAACCGCTGGGAGAGCTCCTTGCCCGCCTGGTTCAGGGCGTTGTCGACCTCCTGGCGGTCGAGTTTGGACACGACGTCGAAGCTGGATTCGGCGGCCACGTTCTCACACCCCGTTGCTGGGTCTGTCATGGGTAGCGGGTGCCCCGGGGGACACCCGCGCGGTCGGTCGGAGCCCGGCCGGCGGCGGCGCGGGCATGGTCCCAGAGCTTAGTGGGGACCCGGTTCGGGGTGCTCGAAGGGCGGACCGGGACGCGCCCGAGAAACCGATTTCAGGTTCGAGGGGAACATCCGCTATTCTCGTTCATGCGACGCGCGGAACCGCGGAGTCGCAGCCCAGGCAGGTTGCCCGAGCGGCCAATGGGAGCGGACTGTAAATCCGTCGGCTTTGCCTTCGAAGGTTCGAATCCTTCACCTGCCACCCTGGGAACGAGGCCCCGACACCATCAGGTGTCGGGGCCTCGTCGCGTTCCGGGGGTGTTGCGCCGCCGAACGCACGGCTGAGAGCCGGATCACACGACGGCTTCGGAACGCGGACGAACCCGGCGTTACGGCTCGGATGCGGAGGGTGAACGGGATTTGGCCGGTCGCAGCTCCATAGCGGGCGGGACACGGCGGGGTAACGCACCCGGGCCGGTGTGTCGGAAAAGAAACGAAAAAAAGGATTCGCCGGACCGGCAAAAAGAATTCTCCCGACAAACTGGACAATCGCGTTCCCGGGGTTTCGGCGTTGACAAAAAACGGGGGGCCGTTGATGATTGCCACAGTCCACCGCGACACAGGTGCAAGAAGCGCCTGCGTCTTTTTCTGTCAACACCTCGACGATTTCCGGGGGAAGTCATGATCAAGAAGATGGCCGCTGCTGGCCTGGTCGCCGGTGCCGCGATGGGCGCGCTCCTCTTCGGAGCTCCCGCGCACGCTTCGCACGGCGGTGACCAGCAGTTCAACCAGAACCTCCAGCTGGTGCCGGTTCAGTCCTGCAACCTGACCGGCAGCGTCGGCCTGGTCGCCGTCACCGTGCCGATCCTGTCGCCGCAGACCACGGGCGACTGCGTGAACGGCCCCATCGGCACCAACATCAGCTAGTTCCGGCAATTAGTCCGACTGCGAACTTCGCTCAAAATCTTTTCGAAAGGTAATTCAATGCTGCGTAAGCTCGGCGTTGCCGGTCTCGTCGCGGGTGCCGCTCTCGGCGCCGTTCTCGTTGCCACCCCGGCCTCGGCCTCCCACGGTGGCGACCAGCAGTACAACCAGAACCTGCAGGCCATTCCGGTCCAGCTGTGCAACACCAGCGCCGCCGTCGGCCTGGTCGGCGTCAACGTGCCGATCCTGTCGCCGCAGACCACCGGCGACTGCGTCAACGGCCCCATCAGCACCAACATCGACTAGGAGATCCCGACATGCTGCGCAAGTTCGCAACCGCAACCGCCGTCGCCGGGATCGCCCTGGGCGCCGCGCTGTTCGCCGCCCCGGCCTCCGCCTCGCACGGCGGTGACCAGCAGTACAACCAGAACCTGCAGGCGGTTCCGGTCCAGCTGTGCAACACGGAGCTGGCCGTCGGCCTGCTCGCCGGCGTCAACGTCCCGATCCTGTCGCCGCAGACCACGGGCGACTGCGTCAACGGTCCGGTCAGCACCAACATCGACTAGGAGGCGCCGCCATGCTGCGCAAGATCTCCATCGCGGGTGCGATCGCAGGCATCGCGCTCGGTGCGGTCCTCGCCGCGTCCCCGGCCTCCGCCTCCCACGGCGGCGACCAGCAGTTCAACCAGAACCTGCAGCTCGTGCCGATCCAGCTCTGCAACACCGAGCTGGCGGTGGGTCTGGTCGGGGCCAACGTGCCGATCCTGTCGCCGCAGACCACGGGCGACTGCGTGAACGGCCCGGTGGGCACCAACATCAGCCACGACCGCGACAACGGCAACGGCTACTACTAGTCACCACCCGGTGGTGACGGCGGGGCCCACGCCCCGTTGACGGGAAAGAGCGGTATCCAGAGGCCCCCCGGCGCACGCCGGGGGGCCTCGTCGCAACAAGGAGGGGTCATGCGGGGCATCGGACCGTGGGCCGCCGCCGCGGTGGTCGCGGCGGCGGTCGCCGGATGCGGGGGCGGACAGCCGGCGGAGCCGGAGGAGGGGGCGGCCTCCCCGGAGCCGACGACGCAGGTGCCACCGGGCGACGCCGAGGTGTACGTCCTCAACCGGTACGGGGACGAGAACGGGTTCGACGACCGCAGGCCGACGGAGTACGTCGCCACCGAGTTCACGACCTTCTCCGCGATGGAGTGGGACGAGTGGTCGCCGGAGCGGGCGCGGGGGGAGGGCGACCTCCTCGGGACCTGGTGCATGGAACAGGAGTGCCAGAACGACCCGTACGAGGTCGAGGTCGAGCTCGGCGACCCGGTCGACGTCGACGGCACCCGGTACTTCACCACCTACACGATCACCGAGTACGACGACGACATGACCGACGAGGTCCGCCGGGCGCTGGAGGAGGCCGACGACGGGCGGCTCGAACACCCGGCTCAAGAGTGACCGGGAACACCTGCCCGCGAGAATGATGCCAAAGTTCCTCAAACGGTCATAATCCCAGGTCAGGACCGGTGATCCGAGGGGTCGGAGAGGGCGAACCCGACGTGCGGCATCCCTGAGGTCTCTACCCTGCTGAAGTGTGGGACTCAACCAGTGGGCGGATGACCGCGCGGACGACGAACGAAGCGGCGGCGAACGGCCGGCGCCACGCCACGGCCGTGCCGCACTGCTGCGCCTGGCCTCGTGGTTCGAGGCGGCGGAGCCGGAGCGCGCCGACGCGCTGGCCGCCGCCGCTTACTCCCTGTACCCGGCCCGTCACCTGAAGGGGCGGGTCGACGAGAGCGTCGCCGCCACCACGGGGTGGTGGCAGGCCGAACCCGACCGCAGCACCGTCACCGAGCGGCCGGGGACCCGGCCGCCGGAGCCGGTCCGCGACCACCGCGCCCAGCAGGCCCGGCTGCGCGACGCCGCCGAGTCCTCGGCGCACTGGCGCCGCACCGGCGCCGCCCAGGTTCGCGCCCTGCTGGCCCGGCCCACGGGGCCGCGCGCGCACCTGGACCTGTCCGGCGCGGGCATGGAGGTGCTCATGGAGCTCCTCACCGCCGCCCTCGGCTCGGGCGACGCGGGCCGCCGCCCCACCTCGGCGGGCGACCTGGAGTTCGCCCTGCGCCTGCACGTGGTCTCCGCGCCCGGATCCGAGGTGGTCGTCCAGGGCGAGGGCGGCGAGCTCACCCTCGAAGGCCTGCGCCTGTGCGTGACCCCGTACGAGCAGCACGAGATCCCGCCCGAACTCCTGGAATCCCCTGCCGGCGACCTCCCCCTGCCCACCCCGCCCGACGAGGCCCCCACCCCCCCGAACGGCATCCCCGCCGTCCCACAAGCCACCCCCGCCACCCCGAACACCCCTGCCGCCTCGGGCGTCACTCCCGACCCCGCCGTCCCGGCAGCCTCGAATGCCGCCGCCGCATCCACAGCAACGGGTGGTCAGGCGGCCTACCCCCGCTCTGCGCACGCTTCTGCCGTCCCAGGAGCCTCGGCCGCCGCCGGTGTCTCTGCCTCCTCAGGTGCCCCGGCAGCCCCGGGCGCCCCGAACGCCCCCGCCGCAGCCCCTGCGACCAGTGGCCAGGCGGCCTACCCCGGGCACTCGAACGCCTCTGCCGCCCCGGGCGTTGCCTCCACCCCTGGGGCGCAGGCCGCACCAGGTGCCCCGGCAGCCTCGCCCGCCTCCGGCGCCGCTCCTGCCCCGGGTACCCCCGCCGTCTCTGGCGCCTCAGATGCGGCGGGCGCCCCCGCATCCCCGAGTGCCGTCGCTGCGACGCGCGGCCAAGTGGTTTATCCCGGCCCTGCGAGCGCTTCTGCCGTCCCAGGAGCCTCGGCCGCCGCCAATGCCGCTGGCGTCTCTGCCGCCCCGGGCGTTGCCTCCACCCCTGGGGCGCAGGCCGCCCCAGGTATCCCGGCAGCCTCGCCCGCCTCCGGCGCCGCTCCTGCCCCGAACGCCCCGAACACCCCCGGCGTATCCGCTGCGACGGGCGGCCAGGCGGCTCACCCCGGCCGTGCGAACGCCCCTGCCGCTCCAGGCGTCTCGCCTGGCTCCGATGTTCCTGGTGCCCCGGGCGTCAGTGGTGCCCCGGGCGCCGCGACCGCATCCACTGCGACGGGTGGGCAGGCGGCCTACCCCGGCTATTCGAGCGCTTCTGCCGCCGCAGGCGTCTCTCCTGTCCCGGGCGGCCGGGCGGCCTACCCCGGGCACTCGAACGCCTCTGGGGCCCCGGGTGGTGCCCCTGCTCCGAGCACCCCGGCGGCCCCGAACGCCCCCGGCGTATCCGCCGCGACCGGGGGGCAGGCGGCCTACCCCGGTTACTCGGCCACCGCGACCGGCGGCCAGGCGGCGTACCCCGGGCACTCGAACCCTCCCGCCTCCTCGGTGCCGGGTGGCCGGAGCGCCGCCGGTACGCCCGGGGAGGGGCGGACGGCGACGCCGGCCGGGGGGATGGAGGTGGAGCCGCCGACCGCGGCGATACCCGTGGTCAAGGACGACGATGACGACGACCGCGACACCGGACCGATCGACCTCGGCCGGGAGCGGCCGTGGACGCGGACGTGGGGGTGACGATGACGGACATGCACAGCGAGGACACCGCGCTCATCGGTGAACGGCAGGCGGCGGCGCGCGCCCTCATGGCGCGCCCGCTGCTCACCGAGCGCACCCACCCCGCGGAGTTCTCCCTGGTCCGGTCGCACGCGGAGTGGCTCACCCTGCGCTTCCACCGGGTCCTGGGCTACCGGCTGACCGTCGCCGACGACCACGCCCGGCTGGTCAAGCGCGGCCCCGGCGCGCCCGCGCCGCTGGCGCGGCCCACCGGCGCGCCGTTCACACCGAGGACCCATACGTACCTGGCGCTGGCCCTGGCGGTGCTGGTCGAGGACACCGGCCCGCTGGGTGTGCGGGAGCTGGCCGAGGGGGTTCGCGAGGCCGCCTACGAGGCGGGCATCGACGCCGACCCCGGCCGGGGCCTGGGCGAGCGCCGCGCCTACTGCGCGGCCCTGGAGTTCCTGGTCGGCCTGGGCGCCCTCACCGAGGAGGAGGGCCGCATCGCCGACCACCGGGCCGACGCCCTGGCCGACGCCCGGCTGGTCCCGCACACGCGTGTGGTGCGGGCGGTGGCCGCCCACCCGCCCAGGGCGGCGGATGATCCGGACTCCTTCCTGGCCGCGGCGGCGGTGGTCGACCCCGACGGCGACAACCAGGGGGAGGTCGCCCTGCGCAGGTTGCTGGCCGAGACCGCGGTGGTGCTGCGCGAGGACCTCCCCGACCGGCAGCGCGACCGGCTCTCCGCCCACCAGTGGCGCGCCGCGGCGGCCCTGGGCAACCTGCTGGGCTGCGACGTGGAGGTCCGCGCCGAGGGGGTGGCGCTGGTGCTGCCGGACGAGGCCCCGGGCTTCCCCTCCGACGACCCCGTCGGCCAGGTGGCGCTCGCCCTGGTCCGGCACCTGTCCGGCCGCCTGCACCCCGGCCGCCCCGTCACCTCGGTCGAGGTCCCGGACCGGGAGCTCGACGCCGCCCTGGCGGTGTTCTGCGGCGCGGACGCCCCCGAACGCGCCGAGTGGTCCCGCACCGCGGGCCCCGAGGTCCCCGGCCCCGACCGCCTGCGCACCCTGGTGCTGGACCTGCTGTCCGGCCTGGGCCTGCTCCGCGGCGCCCCCGGCGCCTGGAACCTCACCGCGGCGGCCGCCCGCTACGGGGCCGAAACGGACGATCGCGTCCCCCGAATCCAGGACAATGACCATGACAGCCGGACACAACCCGCCCGAACGAGCGGTTCCGGTCAGGAAGAAGACACCCCCGACCCCCGGAACGACCTGAATCGGGTGGCGTCCGTGCTGCAAGCGGTGGCGAACGAGAAGGTGAGCGCGACCAGTGGTGACCCAGGAGACGACGGCGACGGCTGACCCCGCCGCCACCCCCCGCTACCGCCTCGAACGCGCGGGCATCCGCAACGTCTGGCAGTACGACGACCACGTCCTCGACTTCGCCGAGGGCCGCCTGCTGCTGCGCGGCCGCAACGGCGCGGGCAAGTCCAAGGCGCTGGAGATGCTCCTGCCGTTCCTCCTGGACGGCGACACCCGCCGCCTGGACACCACCGGCACCAACCGCACCAGCCTGCGCTGGCTGATGGCCGAGGACCCGCGCGCCGGCCGCCTGCCCGACCCGGAGGACACCGGCCCGGACCTGCTCGGCGGCCCGCAGGAGCCCGCCGACGAGCCCGAGGACGCGGCGGACGCCTCCGAGGACGGCGCCCCCGCGGTCCGCCTGGGCTACCTGTGGGTGGAGTTCACCACCGCCCGCGGCGACCGCGGCCTGGACGGCGCCACCCGCGGCGCCTCCTCCGCCTCCGCCCTGCTGGCCGCCGCGGCCGGCGAACGCCCGGCCGAGGACGCCCCCGCCCCCCGCCACCTCACCCTGGGCGCCGCCGTCATGGCGGTCGGGGACGCCGACCCGCGCTGCGTGTTCTTCGTCACCGAACGCCGCGTCGGCCACGACCTCGACCTCGTCGTCGACGGCCGCCCTAAGCCGGTCGACCGCCTGCGCTCGGAGATCGGCGCCGACAACTGCTACACCTCGCCCGTCCCCTACCGGGCCCGGGTGATGCGCGACCTCTTCGGCATCGACGACTCCGTCCGCTACCGCAACCTCATCCACCTGCTCTACCGCCTGCGCCGCCCCACCATCGGAGACCGCCTGGAGGCGGGCGAGCTCGTCGGCGTCCTCTCCGAGGCGCTGCCGCCCATGGACGAGTCCGTCCTGGACGAGGTCGCCCGCAACATCGCGGACCTGGAGCAGGCCCGCACCGACAAGGACGCCCTCACCGCCGCCGGCGACGGCGTCTCGTCCTTCCTGAACGACTACCGCGCCTACCTGGTCGGCGCCCTGCGCGCCCGCGTCGCCGAGGTCCGCGAGCAGCTGGACGCCTGCGCCGACCGCACCGCCGAGACCGACCGCCTGCGCGCCGAACTCGACGAGCTCATCACCGCCGAGAGCCGCGTCGCGGAGGAACGCGACCAGGTCCGCCGCACCCGCGACACCGCCGCCGCCGACGAGGGCACCCTGGACGGCGCCCGCGGCGCCGCCGAGGCCGCCACCGCGGGCGAGCGCCGCGCCCTGGACGCCGCGGTCGGCGCCTACATCCGCGCCGCCGAGGCCTCCTGGGTCGCCGCCGAGCACGCCGAACGCGTCGAGCGCACCACCATCGGCATCCTGGGCGAGGACACCGACACCATCGGCCGCGCCCTGGACTCCCTGCGCCAGACCCACGCCGAGGCGGTCCGCGCCGCCACCGCCGCCGGCCTGGACCCGGAGATCCTGGGCGCCGTCCCCGACACCACCGCCATCGTCCACACCCCCCGCGAGAGCACCACCCGCGTCGACCTCCAGGGCCTGGAGCAGGCGGTCGAACGCGAACCCGTCGACGGCGTCGACCTGGACGCCCTGCGCGAGCACCTGGGCCGCCTGCACGACCACCTCAGCGACGCCGCCGACCGCGCCACCGACCGCGCCGACCGGGCCGCCCGCCTGACCGGCCTCACCACCGCCGAGGCCGCCGCCGACCGCCGCCTGGTCGCCCTCACCAGCGAGGCCGAGAGCGCCGACGCCGTCCTGGAGCACGCCCACACCCGCGAGCAGGACGCCATCGCGGACCTGCGCGCCCGCAGCGCCGACTACGCCGACGGCGTCCGCGCCTGGGCGGCGCGCCTGCGCGACTCCAGCCACGCCCACGCCCTGGGCGAGGCCGTCCACGAGCTGGAGGGCAGCGTCGAGCTGCCCATCACCGACTCCCTGCGCGTCCTGGACGCCTCCGTCCCGGCCACCGTCTCCCGCCTGGCCCACGCCGCCGTCGACCCGCTGCTGGAGGAGCTGCGCGCCCGCCGCGACGTCGCCGTCGGCGAGGAGGGCCAGCTCTCCGACGAGCTGGCCGAGCTCGCCGACCGCCGCGCCCGCGGCCCCGAGCACGCCCCGGACCGCCCGGCCTGGGCCACCTACCCGCGCCCGGACTCCGACGGCGTCCCCCTCTACCTCGCCGTCGACTTCGCCGACGGTCTCTCCACCCGCGAACAGGCGGGGCTGGAGGCCGCCCTGGAGGCCGCCGGCCTGCTCGCCGGGTGGATCCGCGCCGACGGCGGCCTCTACGACCCCGCCACCCGGGACCTCATGCTCACCCCGGCCCGCCCGGCCAAGGGCCGCACCCTCCTGGACGTCCTCGTCCCGGTGGCCGTCCCCGACCGCGGTGTGGGCCACGACTCCCTGCGCGCTCTGCTCGCCTCCATCGCCCTGATCCCCGAACCCGGACTCACCCCGGGCTCCCCGGAGGGCGGCGAGGCCAAGCACCGCCGCGACGACTCCGTCGCCACGGTCAGCGCCATGTCCACCTCCGGCTCCTGGCGCCTGGGCGTCGCCTCCGGCGCCCACTTCAAGAGCGAACCCGAGTACATCGGCGAGGCCGCCCGCAAACGCGCCCGCGACCGCCAGTCCGCCAACTCCGACCGCCGCATCGCCATCGCCGAGGCCCTGCTCGCCGAGGCGGGGGAGCGCCGCTGGGGCCTGGAGAACTCCTACGCCGAACTCCTGGAGGTCGCCCGCGACCTGCCCGACGCAGCCCCCCTCATCCGCGCCTGGGCCGCCCTGGACATCGCCCGCGCCGACACGGCCGCGGCCCGCCGCGCCCACGACACCGCCGCCGGCGCCGCCGACGCGGCCCGCACCGAACTCCTCGACATCCGCGCCCGGCTGCGCGGCGCCGCCGACGAGCACGGCCTGCCCACGGCCCGCGCCGACCTCGACAGCTCCCTGCGCGCCCTGGACCACCTGCGCGTCCTCATCACCTCCGAGCTGCGCGACCTGGAGATCCTGGCCTGGGCCCTGGCCGACCACGAACGCCACGTCGGTGCCTGGCGGGCCGCCCGCGCCGACCGCGTCCTGGCCGAGGACGTGCGCGCCGCCGCCATCGACGACATGATCACGGTCCGCCGCCAGATCGAGCTGGGCGACCGCGCCCGGGGCGTCCCCGACGACCAGCTCGACACCGCCCGCGGCCAGGTCCGCGAACGCGCCGAGGCCGCCGCCCGCCGCCTGCCCGAGCTGGAGCGGGCCGCCCAGCGCGCCCGCGACGAGCGGGTCGGCGCCGAGGCCCGCCTGGACGCCGCCACCGCCGAACGCGCCGAGCAGATCCGCCGCGCCCTGGCCGCGGGAGACCGCCTCACCGCCTCCCTGGCCCTGCCGGGCGAGGGCGAGGCCCCCGACCTGCCCGACACCGTCCTGCTGGGCGCGGCCGGGCTGGCCGCCCGCGCCGCCGCCGACTCCCCGCTGGCCGCCCTGCTCGCCGCCCGACCGGGCACCGCCGCCGACCCGGCGGCCACCGCCCCCGACACCCGCCTGGACCTGCTCCGGGACTGCGTCGCCGACCTGGAGGAGGGCCTGGCCGAACAGGGCGGGGTCCCCGAGGTCGACGACAGCGCCATCCTGGGCAGCCGCGAGGAGCTGCACCGCCTCCTCACCTCCGTCGGCTGGGCCCAGACCCGCACCGAGCTCACCGAGCCGCGCGGCCTCAAGCGCCTCACCGTCCACGACGAGGACGGCTCCCGCGACATCACCGCCTACGCCGAGCGCATCGCCGCCTCCGTCACCGGGGCCGCCGAGACCGTCGCCATCGCCGAGGAGGAGGCGTTCGAACGCCACCTGCTGGGCGAGCTGGCCGGGCACCTGGCCCGCCAGATCGACGAGGCCCGCGCCCTCATCGAGACCATGAACGACGTCCTCAAGGACGTCACCACCTCCGCCGGCCTGGGCGTGCGCCTGGACTGGCGCCTGGCCCCGGACGCCGGCGCCGACATCGAGGCCGTCGTCCCGCTGCTGGCCACCCCGG
Organism: Nocardiopsis protaetiae; assembly: GCF_045446735.1. NCBI lineage: Bacteria > Bacillati > Actinomycetota > Actinomycetes > Streptosporangiales > Nocardiopsidaceae > Nocardiopsis > Nocardiopsis protaetiae. The sequence goes on along the minus strand of NZ_JBJJBV010000007.1, from coordinate 40,472 downwards.
CCGAGGAGCGCACCCGCGTCCAGACCACCCGCCTGCGCGACGCCCTGCGCCGCTGCATCGAGGCCATCCGCCGCCTGGACCCCACCGCCACCGGCGGCGCCCAGCTGCGGACCGCCCTGGACTACCGCTCCTGGTTCACGTTCACGGTCTACGTGACCGACGCCACGGGCGACGAACGCCGCCTGGGCCACCGCACCGCCCTCAGCCAGGGCGAGCAGCGCGTCGTCGCCTACCTGGTGCTGTTCGCCGCCGCCGCCGCCCACTTCGACGCCCTGGCCGCCCGGGCCCCCTGGGCGCCGCGCCTCATCCTCCTCGACGACGCCTTCGCCAAGGTGGACGAGCCCACCCACGGCCGCCTGCTGGGCCTGCTGGTCGAACTCGACCTGGACTTCGTCCTCACCTCCGAACGCGTCTGGGGCTGCTTCGCCAGCGTGCCGAGCCTCAACATCTACGAGTGCCTGCGCGACCCCAACGTGCCGGGCATCGCCACCCTCCACTTCACCTGGGACGGGAGCCGGCGCCGCCTGGTCGGCGTGTAGCCGCGGCCCGGGCACCGCCCCCGGGCACCGCTCCGACCACCGTGTACCGACCTTTACGGGCCGTTCTCGTGCGGGCTGTCCTAGTCTGCTTGTGCAGGAACGACGACAGATGGGGTACGACAATGACCCGGGTGCCCGAGGGGATCGAGACCGGCGACCGCACCGAGGCCGCCACCGGTGACGACCCCACCGCCGCGGTCCTCATGGACGCACTGGCGCGCTCGGGGCTGCCCCGCGGGATCCACTCCTGGATCGTCGCCGCGCTGTGGGGCGACGAGGCGCTGGAGGCCCGCGCCCAGGGCCAGAGTGTGCCCGAGCCCCCGCCGCGGGCCCCGGCCCCGCAGGCGCCGGGCCGGGTCCGCCGCGCCTACCTCACCCGCATCCGGGTCCAGGGCTTCCGCGGCATCGGCCGCCCCGCCGAGCTGGCCTTCCCGCCGGGGCCGGGGCTGACCGTCATCGTGGGCCGCAACGGCTCGGGCAAGTCCAGCTTCGCCGAGTCCGCCGAGGCCGCCCTGACCGGCCGCAACCCCCGCTGGGACGCCATGCCCACCGGCTGGCGCGACGGCTGGCGCAACCTGCACTACGACGAGAGCACCGAGGCGACCGTCGACATCCTCATCGCGGGCGACGACGCACCCACCCGGATCACCCGCCGCTGGACCGGGGAGAGCGTCCGCTCGGCCCGCGGCGAGATCATCCGCCCGGACGGCACCTCCGCCCCGCTGCGCACCCTCGACTGGGGCGAGGACCTGGTCCGCTACAAGCCGTTCCTGTCCTACGACGAGCTGGGCCGCACCGTCTCGGGGCGCTCCGCGGAGCTGTACGACACGCTCACGTCCCTGCTGGGCCTCACCGGCCTGGCCGAGGCCGAACGCCGCCTGGCGCGCTTCTGCGACGCCCTGGCCAAGCGCCGCGACCGCCCCTCCCGGGAGCTGCCCCGCCTGCTGGACGCGCTGCACGCCTGCGACGACCCGCGCGCCGCCCGCGCCGCGGAGCTCCTCACCGGCCCCGGCCTGGACCTGGACGAGCTGCGCCGCCTGGCCGAGGACGACGGGCCCAGCGACCCCGGCCTGCACGTGGTGATGCGCCGCCTGCGCCGCCTGTCGGTGCCCGAACGCGTGGTGATGGCCGACGTCGTCAACGAGCTGCGCGGCGCCTCCATGGAGCTGGCCATGGCGGCCGGCAACAAGGGCGACCACGCCTACGGGGTGGTGCGCCTGCTGGAGGAGGCCATCGAGCTCCACCAGCGCCACCCGGGGGAGAGCACCTGCCCCACCTGCGACACCCCCGGCGCCCTGGGCTCGGACTGGGTCCGCCGGGCCCAGGCCCGCCTGCGCGTGCTGCGCCAGCAGGCGGCCCCGGCCGCGGCCGCCCACGAACGCGCCGACGCCGCCCGCGACCAGGCCCGGTTCCTCATGGCCCCGGCCCCCTCCTGGCTGCCGCCCGACAGCGAGCTGGGACGCGTGTGGTCGCTGTGGGAGTCGGGCTCCACCCTCACCGACCTGGGCGAGCTGGCCGACCACGTCGAGACCGTCGGCAAGAGCCTGCGCGCCGCCGCCGTCAGCGCCCGCCGGGACGCCTCCGAACGCCTGGAGGACCCCACCGGCGGCTGGGCCGATGAGGCCGAGCGGCTGGGCGCCTGGCTCGACGACGCCAGGGACGCCCTGGGCGCCCGCGACACCCTGGCCGAGGCCGAGGCGGCGCTCACCTGGCTGTCGGAGCAGGCCCGCCTGCTGCGCGAGGAGCGCCTGGGCCCGGTGGCGGGCCAGGCCGAGCAGGTGTGGTTCCGGCTCCGCCAGGAGCGCCACATCGACCTGCGGGGCATGCGCCTGATCGGGCGCGGGGCCCGCCGCCGGGTCGAGGTGGACGTCACCGTCGACGGCGTCGGCGACCAGACCAGCGCGCCGGGGCTGCTCAGCCAGGGCGAGTTCCAGGCCCTGGCGCTGTCCATCTGCCTGCCGCGGACCCTGGTCGACGGCAACCCGTTCGGGTTCCTGGTGCTGGACGACCCGGTCCAGGCGATGGACACCGAGACCGTGGAGGGGCTGTCCGCCGTCCTGGCGGAGGTGGGCCGCCACCGCCAGCTGGTGGTGTTCACGCACGACACCCGGCTGCCCGACGCCCTGCGCCGGCTGGGGCTGCCCGCCACCATCCGCACCATCAACCGGGACGCCATGTCCAACGTGTGGGTCTCGGACGGTTCCGACCGGTACTGAGGCCGGTCCCGGGCTGGCCGCCGGCCGGGCCGTCCGACGGGCCGCCGAACGGGCGGCGCGCGTCACATCCCGGGCTTTTCCCGGCCCTCGGCGCGCGCCCTCCCAAGGTTCGGGAACCCCTGCCGTGCAGGGCTTCCGCGGCTCCCGGGCAGGGGGCGCGCGGCCCCCGCCGGGGCGGTCCGTATCCGATTTGGCAGACCACCCCCCAACCCATGTATAGTCATGACCAGCGCAAGGGGGAACGCCCCGGAGGGCCGGGCCGAAAGGCCGGGACCGAAGGAGCGGAACCCGAGCAGCAGGCCCCTTTAGCTCAGTCGGCAGAGCGTCTCCATGGTAAGGAGAAGGTCTACGGTTCGATTCCGTAAAGGGGCTCCACCACTTGATGAGGTCCGGTCCACTCAGGTGGGTGGCCGGTGGATCTCCGCCGGCCGACCGGGGCGGTTCCGCACACCACGGACACCACCCCTGTGATCGGGGCGGAGTAGCTCAGTCGGTAGAGCAAGCGGCTCATAATCGCTGTGTCGTCGGTTCAAGTCCGGCCTCCGCTACCACCTCGCCGACCCTTGGACACCGCACATCGTGCACCAGGGGTCGCGGCGAGGACTTCGCAGTGTTCACCCTCGGTGCACTGCACGACCAAGTCCGTCTTCCACGAGAAAGGCACTCCGACGTGGCTGCCACAGACGTGAGGCCGAAGATCACCCTGGCCTGCCAGGAGTGCAATCACCGTAACTACATCACGCGCAAGAACCGTCGGAACACCCCCGACCGGCTCACGATCAAGAAGTTCTGCCCGAACTGCCGCAAGCACAACGAGCACCGCGAGACCCGCTAGGTCCGCGTGAGCCGTTGCGGTCGATCACACCGCGCGTGAGAAGCACGGCTTCTCATAGACTTCGAGCCCGGTGAGCTATCAGCTCACCGGGCCGTTCGCGTCCCAGGGCACTTTTCAGGAGAGGCAGAGCGTGGCGATCAACCCCGACTACGTGGGCCGGGAGTACCGGGCCCCGGAGGCCTACGAGGTCACCCGCGTCAAGATCCGCGAGTTCGCGGAGGCCGTGGGCGACACCGCCCCCGTCTACACCGACCCGGCCTCCGCCAAGGCCGCCGGGTACGCCGACGTGGTGGCCCCGCCGACCTTCCCCGTCATCCTCGGCATGGCGGGCTCCGCCCAGGCCATCGCCGACCCCGAACTCGGCGTCGACTTCTCCCGCGTCGTCCACGGCGACCAGGGCTTCCACTACAGCCGCCCGGTGGTCGCGGGCGACGTCCTCGACACCGTCACCCGCATCACCGACGTCAAGGCGCTGGGCGGCAACGAGCTGCTCACCCTGGAGACCGTCGCCACCGACGCCTCCGGCGACCACGTCGTCACGGCGGGCATGATGCTCGTCGTCCGCGGCGAGTAGACCACCGGCCCCCACAACCCGAGGAACGCGACCGTGAGCAACCTGCGCCACGCCGACGTCGAGGTCGGCACCGAGATCCCCGAGCGGACCTTCACCGTCCGCCGCCTGGACCTGATCCGCTACGCCGGGGCGTCGGGCGACTTCAACCCCATCCACTGGAACGAGCGCTTCGCCAAGTCCGTCGGACTGCCCGACGTGATCGCGCACGGCATGTTCACCATGGCCCAGGCGGCCCGCCTCATCACCGACTGGACCGGCGACCCCGGCGCCGTCGTCGACTACTCGGTGCGCTTCTCCGCGCCCGTCGTGGTCCCCGACGACGACGAGGGCGCCGAGATCGTCGTCGGCGGCACCGTCAAGAAGAAGCACGACGACGGCACGGTCACCGTGGCCCTGAGCGCCCGCTCCGCCGGCGCCAAGGTCCTGGCCCGCTCCACCGCCGTCGTCCGCCTGGCCTGAGCCCGCAGCAGAAGGAACACCCCGTGTCCGCACACACCGAACCGTCCGCCGTCCGCCTCGCCGACCACACCACCCTCGGCCTGGGCGGCCCCGCCCGGTCCTACCTGCGGGTCGAGTCCACCGACGACCTCGTCGCGGCCGTCGCCGCGGCCGACGCCGCCGGCGAGCCCGTGCTGGTCCTGGGCGGCGGCAGCAACCTGGTGGTCGCCGACGCGGGGTTCCCCGGCACCGTGGTCCACATCGCCTCCCAGGGCGTGACCCTGGAGGAGACCGGCGCGACCGACCCGGCCACCGGCGAGCCCGTGGTCCTGCTGCGCGCCGAGGCCGGCGTGGAGTGGGACCCGCTGGTGGAGCGGGTCGTCGCCGAGGGCCTCAACGGCCTGGAGTTCCTGTCCGGCATCCCCGGCCGGGTCGGCTCCACCCCCATCCAGAACGTCGGCGCCTACGGCCAGGACGTCTCCCAGACCGTCCGCGAGGTGCTGGTGTACGACCGGCGCGAGGGTGAGCGCCGGGTGCTGTCGGCCGCCGAGTGCGGGTTCACCTACCGCGACAGCGTCTTCAAGGGCGACGACCGGTACGTGGTGTGCGAGGTCGTCTTCGCCCTGCACCGCGGCAAGCTCAGCCGGCCCGTCGCCTACGCCGAGGTCGCCCGCACCCTGGGCGTCGGGGCGGGGGAGCGGGTGCCCATGGAGCGGGCCCGCGAGACCGTCCTGGGCCTGCGCCGCGGCAAGGGCATGGTGCTGGACCCCGCCGACCCCGACACCCGCAGCGCCGGGTCGTTCTTCACCAACCCGGTGGTCAGCGCCGAGGAGTACGCGGCGGTGCGCGAGCGCGCCGCCGAGCGGCTGGGCCCGGACGTCCCGGTGCCCGGCCACCCCGACGCCGACGGCGCCGTCAAGCTGTCCGCGGCCTGGCTCATCGACCGCGCCGGGTTCGGCAAGGGCTACGGCTCCGGCCCGGCCCGGCTGTCCGGCAAGCACACCCTGGCCCTGACCAACCCGGGCGGGGCCAACACCGCCGACCTCCTCGACCTGGCCCGCGAGGTCCGCGCCGGGGTGGAGGCGGCCTTCGGGGTGCGCCTGGTCAACGAGCCGGTGATGATCGGCGTATCCCTCTAGGACCGGCCCGGGCCGGAGGATACGCTCTGGCCCCATGAGCGTGCGCGTGGTGGTGGCCGAGGACAGCTACCTCATCCGTGAGGGCCTGCGGCTGCTGCTGGACACCCAGGGCGACATCGACCTGGTCGCGAGCGTCGCCGCCCTGCCCGACCTGCTGGCCGCCGTGGACCGCCACGCGCCCGACGTGGTGCTCACCGACGTGCGCATGCCGCCCGACGCCGGCGACGAGGGCATCGCGGCCGCCGAGCGGCTGGCCCGCACCCACCCCGGGCTGGGCGTGGTCGTGCTGTCCCAGTACATGGAGCCCGAGTGGGCGCTGCGGTTGTTCTCGCCCGGTGCCGCGGGCCGCGCCTACCTGCTCAAGGAGCGGGTGGGCGACCTGCGCCAGCTGCGCGACGCCATCGCCGCCGTGGTCGCCGGCGGCACCGTCCTGGACCCGCTCGTGGTGGAGGCGCTGGTCCGGGCCCGCACCGCCCGCGAGGCCTCGCCGCTGTCCCGGCTCACCGCCCGCGAGAACGAGGTGCTGGGCCTGGTCGCCCGGGGCCTGTCCAACGCCGCCATCGCCGACACCCTGGTCCTCACCGAACGCGCCGTGGAGAAGCACATCACCTCGGTGCTCGCCAAACTCGACCTGGACCCCGAGGACACCGCCGTGCACCGCCGGGTCCGCGCGGTCCTGCTCTACCTCTCCTCCACCCGGCCCTGAGCCTCCGCCCGCCCCTGGACCGGCACCCGCCCCCGACCCTCCACCCGGACCGGGACCTCGCCGCTCACCCGGGTACCCGACCCCGGCGCCGACTCCACCAGCACCCGCCCGCCCAGGGCCCGGATGCGGTCCCCGATCCCGGTCAGCCCGGTGCCCGACCGCGGCGCCGCGGGGTCGAACCCGCACCCGTCGTCGGAGACCAGGAACCGCAGCCGCCCGCCGCCCCCGGACACCTCCACGCCCACCGACCCCGCCCCGCCGTGCCGGACCGCGTTGTGCACCGCCTCCAGGCAGCAGAAGTAGACCGCGTCCTCCACCGCCCGCTCGTGCCTGCCCCCGGAGTCCCCGGTCACCCGGACCGGCACCGGCAGGTCCCGGGTGGCCGCCCGCAGCGCGGCCGCGGGCCCGTCCTGCTCCAGCATCGGCGGGTGCAGCCCCCGGGACAGGTCCCGCAGCGACCGCACCGCCGCGTCCAGCTCCCGGCCCAGCACCTCCAGCCCCGCCACGATCCGCTCCGCGTCCGGCCCGTCCGGTGCCTCCGCCAGCGCGCGCAGCACCCCCACCCGCAGCCGGGCCGCCACCAGCCGGGCCTGGGCGCCGTCGTGGATGTCCCGCTCCAGCCCGCGCCGCGCCCGGTCGTGCGCCTCCACCAGCCGCCGCCGCGAGTCCCGCAGCTCCTCCACGTGCTCGCGCAGCCGCCCGGTGAGCCGGTCGTTGTGCAGCACCACACCCAGGGCGTGGGCCACGTCGTCCGCCAGCGGCCGGGCGTCCGGCACCAGGTCGGCGGCGGCCCGGGCGTACAGGCGCAGCTCGCCGAACCGCTCGCCGCCGTGCTCGACCGGGGCCGCCAGCACCGGCTCCCCGTCCGCCCCCCGGCCCGCGGCGACCACTCCGCCGCCGTCCAGGGCGACCTCCGCCCGGGCCGCCCCGGTGCCCCGCAGCAGGAGTCCGGTCACCTCGTCCAGCACGTCGGCGGCGCTGCGCGCGTCGCTGGAGCGTTCGGCCAGCCGGGACAGCACCTCGGTCCGGTCGGCCCGCCGCCGGTACAGCGCCCGGTCCACCAGCCGCCGGGTGCGCCTGCGCGCGGGTTCGATGAGCAGCGCCACCGCCCCCACCGCCACCAGGGGGAGCAGGGTGTTCTCCGTGCCCTGGCCGACCAGGCGGCCCACCCCCACGACGACCGCCAGGTAGACGGCGGCGACCAGCACCGACAGCACCGCGGCCACCGCGGCCCGCCCCAGCACCGGCTCCAGGTCGTGCAGCCGGTAGCGCGCGGCCGCGAGGGCGTAGGCGGCCAGCAGGGCGATGAAGGCGACGAGTCCGGCCGGGGTCCACACCTGTGGCCACGGGGAGGTCCCCGCCATGGTCAGCGCCAGCGCCCCGGCGGTGACCCCCACCACCTGGAACTGCCGGGCCCGCTCACCCTCCGAGCGGTACCAGCGCATGCCCAGTGCCACCAGCGCCGTGATCGAGGCGGCCAGGACCAGCAGCCATCCGACCCCGGTCAGTACGACCACCTCGGGAGGCGTTTCATCGACGGTCCAGTCGGCGGTCGGCCAGGAGTCGCGCATCCCCGCCGCCACGAGCGCCGCCCCGCCCGCGGCGGCCAGCACCGGCACCGCCCGCCACCCGCGCCCCGGGGGAGGCCGCCCGTCGGGGAAGACCAACGGCAGCACGGTGATCGCCAGCACCGGTACGGGCACCCACAGCCAGCTCATGATCCACAGCGGGACCGAGGCGTCCAGGGGCATCTCGGAGGGCAGGGGGACCCGGTCCACGCCCAGGGGCCACACGAACCCGGCCGCGGTGAACCGGGCGTCCGCGAACGCCGCCACCACCACGTGCGCCACCGAGAAGACGCCCATCACCAGCAGGACCGTCCCGGCCCGGTTGCCGGGCCGCCGCATCAGCACCAGCCGGCTCAGCCACAGCAGGGCGACCCCCGTGGGCCCGTTGTGGAACAGGAAGAGCCAGAAGTACACCTCGGGCGGGCGCTGGCGGACCGCGAGGAGGACGAACGCGGCGACCACGACCACCGTGCCGACCACCGCGATCGACGTCGGCACCCGACCGGGTGCCCCCGCGTGCGCGTTCACACGATTCAGTATCCGCTCACCCCGCCCCGGGCGGAAGGCGGACAGCCGCACCCCCGGAGGTACGGGTGGCCGCCCGGCGATCGGCCGGGCCGCAGGCATGTGCCGCACCCGCGCGGGAGGAAGCCTGGAGGGGAGGCGGGGGAGACCCCGCGAACCGGGTCGGGCCGGGGACGGACGGCCCGGCACCCGCACTCCCCTGGAGGAGTCATGACCACTCAGCTCTCCGACAACGCGGCCGCGGTCCTCTCGCCCGTCGCCGCCAGGGTCCACGGCATCGCCCTGGTCCTGGGGCCCCTGCTCCTGTTCGCGAGCACCGTCGCCTTCATCACCGTGGGGGACGGCATCAACAACGGCGTCCTGGGCGGCACCGTCAGCGTGTGGGCGTGCATGGCCCTCACGCTCGGCTTCGTCGGCCTGTTCCGGGCCCTGGAGCCGGTGGCGCCGCGCGCGGCCCCCGCCCTCATGGCCCTGGCCGTGGTGTCGTTCGTCGCCGGGACCGGCTTCAGCGTCCTGGCCATCCAGACGGCCGTCTCCGGCGGCGACTACATGACGGGCGAGTTGGCCGGGGAGACGCTGATCGCGTTCTTCGCCCTGTTCCCCTGGGGCCTGTTCGGTCCGCTCATGTACGTGCTCACCGGAATCCTGCTGTGGCGCACCCGGGCGGTGCCCCGCTGGTCGGCGGTCCTGGTGGCCCTGGGCGGGATCCTGTTCGTGCTCGCCCGCCCGGAGCGGATCGACGTCCTGGCGGTCGTCTGCGACATCACCCTGATCGCGGCCCTGGTCCCCCTCGGCTGGTCGATGGCCTTCGGTGCCCGCACCCCGGTGAACCCGGTGGGCCCGGCGCGCACCCCGGCCCCGTGATCCCGCGCGGGAAAGCGCGTCCAAGAAACGGATCACCCGCATCGAATTCCAAAGTGAGGCCGGCCGAACATCGTTATTCGACCGGCCTCCGCGGTGAATTCGCCCAATCCATGAATTGCAATTCCAGGGAATGCTGCCCTAAAGTCGGAGACGTCGAAGGGGAGTAGTCCCCGATCGCGTGGTCGACATACTGGACCCCCTGTGGTCCCGGTCACGCGGGCCCCACCATGCCTCCCTCCCGCCGGGAGGGGCGGACAGCAGGGCGGACGAGACCTTCGACCCGGCCATCACCGACCGGGTCGAAGGGGCGTATCCGCTCCCTTCCGCCCCAGCCAGCATGAGGGAGAGGACATATGACGGCATTTCTCGCGGGCCTCGGAATCAGCGCCCTGGCCGTTTTCATCGCCGAAATGGGCGACAAGACCCAGCTCGTCGCCATGTCGCTGGCGACCCGCTACCGCGCGCTCACCGTCATCCTCGGCATCACCGCCGCCACCGCCGTCGTGCACATCGTGAGCGTGTTCATCGCCGAGGTCCTGGGCGCGTCCCTGCCCACCGACTGGATCACCCTCGTCGCGGGCATCGCGTTCCTGGTCTTCGGCGCCTGGACGCTGCGCGGCGATGAGATGAGCGCCAAGGACGAGGAGCGCGCCGCCTCCCGGCGCATCAAGTCCGCGTTCATCACGGTCTTCACCGTGTTCTTCATCGCCGAGCTCGGCGACAAGACCATGCTGACCACCATCGCCGTCGGCACCCAGCACGACTGGCTGCCGGTGTGGATCGGCTCCACCGCCGGCATGGTCGCGGCCGACGCCATCGCGATCGCCCTCGGCGCCGTCCTGGGCAAGAAGCTCCCGGAGAAGGCCATCAAGATCGGCGCCGCGTCCCTGTTCTTCGTCGCGGGCGCGGTCATGGTCGGCCAGGGCGTCCTCATGCTCCTGGGCTGACGCCCCCGGCCCGCCCCGGGCGGGTCACCCCAGCGGTTCGGGGTCGGCGGCCAGCCAGGCCTCCACCCCGGACAGCATCTCCTTCTTGAGCGACTCCGGCGCCCCCGAACCCCGGATCGACATCCGCGCCAGCTCGGCCAGCTCCGGGTCGGTGAACCCGAACACCTCCCGGGCGATCCGGTACTGCTCCACCAGCCGCGGACCGAACAGCAGCGGGTCGTCGGTGCCCAGCGCGATCGGCGCCCCCGCGTCGAACAGCCTCCGCAGCGGCACGTGCTCCAGCTCGTTGAACACCCCCAGGCCCACGTTGGAGGTCGGGCAGATCTCCAGCGTCACCCCCTGGGTGGCGATCCGCTCCACCAGGTACGGGTCCTCGATCGCCCGCACCCCGTGCCCCACCCGGTCGGCCTCCAGCTCGTCCAGGCACTCCCGGATGCTCAGCGGCCCCTGGAGCTCGCCGCCGTGCGGGGTCGACAGCAGCCCGGCCCGGCGGGCGATCCGGAACGCCGCCTCGAACTCCCGGGCCCGGCCGCGCCGCTCGTCGTTGTTGAGCCCGAACGACACCACGCCCCTGCCCGCGTACTGGCGGGCCAGCCGGGCCAGCGCCCGGGCGTCCAGCGGGTGCCGGGTGCGGTTGGCGGCCACCATGATCCCGACACCCACCCCGGTGTCGCGTTCGGCTGCCCGGGCGGCGTCCAGCACCAGCTCCAGGGTGGCGGTCAGCCCGTCGAACAGCGCCGCGTACCCGCTGGGGTCCACCTGGATCTCCAGCCAGCCCGAGCCGGCCGCGCGCTCGTCCTCGGCCGCCTCGCGCAGCAGCCGGTACATGTCCTCGGGCTCGCGCAGCACCGAGCGGGCGATGTCGTAGAGGCGCTGGAACCGGAACCAGCCGCGCTCGTCGGTGGCCCGCAGCTTGGGCGGCCACTCGGTCACCAGGGCCTGGGGCAGGTGCACGCCCCGCTTCTCGGCCAGCTCCACCAGTGTGGAGTGCCTCATCGACCCGGTGAAGTGGAGGTGCAGGTGGGCCTTGGGCAGCCGGTCCAAGCGGCGGCCGGTGATGGGTGTCTCCATGGACCAAGATTGCCGTATCCGGGCCACTCGTGGTGCCGGAGCGCCGTACTTCCCCGGTGATGCCCTGCACACGCCGCGGGCCCGCCCGGACGAATCCGGACGGGCCCGCGCGGTGGCACGCGCCTACTTGGCCTCGGCCAGCAGCTTCTGGATGCGGCTGACGCCCTCGGCCAGGTCCTCGTCGCCCAGCGCGTAGGACAGGCGCAGGTAGCCCGGGGTGCCGAAGGCCTCGCCCGGGACCACCGCGACCTCGGCCTCGTCCAGGATCAGCTCGGCCAGCTCGGTGGAGGTCTGCGGGCGGCGGCCGCGGATCTCCTTGCCCAGCACGCCCTTGACCGACGGGTAGGCGTAGAACGCGCCCTGCGGCTCCGGGCAGAAGACGCCGTCGATCTCGTTGAGCATCCGCACGATCGTCTTGCGGCGGCGGTCGAACGCCTTCTTCATCTCCTCCACGGCGGCCAGGTCGCCCGACACCGCGGCGATCGCGGCGGCCTGGGACACGTTGGCGACGTTGGAGGTGGCGTGCGACTGGAGGTTGCTCGCGGCCTTGACGACGTCCTTGGGGCCGATGACCCACCCCACGCGCCAGCCGGTCATCGCGTACGTCTTGGCGACGCCGTTGACGATGACGGTGCGGTCGGCGATCTCGGGCACCTCGACCGGCAGCGAGGAGAACTCGGCGTCCCCGTAGACCAGGTGCTCGTAGATCTCGTCGGTGAGCACCCACAGGCCGTGCTCGTGCGCCCACCGCCCGATGGCGCGCACCTGCTCGCGCGGGTAGACGGCGCCGGTCGGGTTGGACGGGGAGACGAACAGCAGGACCTTGGTGCGCTCGGTGCGCGCGGCCTCCAGCTGCTCCACGCTCGCCAGGTAGCCGGTGGTCTCGTCGGTGACCACGTAGACCGGCACACCGCCCGCGAGCTTGATCGACTCGGGGTAGGTGGTCCAGTACGGGGCGATGACGATGACCTCGTCGCCCGGGTCGAGCAGGGCGGCGAACGCCTCGTAGATGGCCTGCTTGCCGCCGTTGGTCACCAGGACCTGGGCGGGCTCCACCCGGTAGCCGGAGTCGCGGGCGGTCTTCTCGGCGATGGCCTTCTTCAGCTCGGGCAGGCCGCCGGCCGGGGTGTAGCGGTGGTACTTGGGCTCGCGGGCGGCGGCGATCGCCGCGTCCACGATGTAGTCCGGAGTCGGGAAGTCCGGTTCCCCCGCGCCGAAGCCGATGACGGGACGGCCCTCCGCCTTCATGGCCTTGGCCTTGGCGTCCACGGCGAGGGTTGCGGACTCGGAGATGGCGCTGATGCGTGCAGAGACACGGGGTCGGTTGGTCATGCGGTCCATGGTGTCATGCGAGGCCGCGCCCGTGTCGGGGTGGGCGGGAACCGCTGCGGAGCCGACCGTTCCGGCCCTGTCCGGGGAGGTGGGATCAGGCGGCGGAGGTAATCGGTTTGGCCCTGTGCGGGGGAACCCGTAAACTCTCACGCGTCGGCCGGTCGTGGCCCAGGTGTTACGCACCGGCAGTGTGCGGACACGGCACGGACCGGCTATGGTGGGAGCGCGGTTTCCGCATAGGGCAGTGGCTCAATTGGCAGAGCACCGGTCTCCAAAACCGGCGGTTGGGGGTTCGAGTCCCTCCTGCCCTGCACGACCGTTCGCGCGGCGTGGCGGCCTGACCGGCCGCCGCGTCGCGCGAACGGGCTTTCCTGCTATCTCGGGGACAGACCCGCGACCCTAAGGACCCCAGGTGACTCAGACTGACGCCGACGCAAAGCCCGGTAAGGAGCCCACGCGCCGTACCGGTCCGGTGACGTTCACCAAGCAGGTCGTCGGCGAGCTGCGCAAGGTGCGCTGGCCCACGCGCCGCGAACTGGTCACCTACACCATCGTGGTCCTGGTCTTCGTGCTCATGATCCTGGGTTACGTCTCGCTCCTGGACTGGGGCTTCGGCGAGGCCGTCACCTGGCTCTACGGCACCTTCGGCACCCCCGAGGGCCTCTAGTCCCCACGATCGACCCACCCGCCCCCGCGGGGGTCACCGATCTCACAGGCCGCGTTCCGCCCCGTGCGGGACGCGGCCTCGCCCGTGCGCGCGTTGGCCCCGCGCCGCGCCGGGAGAGCTTAAGCTGACAGGACCGGGTCCCGAACCGGGCGCCCCGCGCGGCGTTCCGGCCCCGGCGCAGCGCAGAACCGCTGGGCATCGAGAAGCGCTGGGCGGCACCGAGGAGGGACCGCGCAGCGCACCCGACGAGAGAAAGAGCAGCAGCCGTGTCCGAGTCCCCACTGACCAATGACGACTTCCCCGAAGAGGAGCCGGGTCAGTCGTCGGCGGAAGCGACCGGCCTGGCGGGCGAGCCGTCCGAGGAGGCCGCGCAGGCCGACTCCGACGACGCCGAGCTGACCGACGCCGCGTCGGCCGATGACGCCGAGCCGACCGACGACGTCGAGGCGGCCGACGATGCCGAGGCGGCCGACGACGAGGACGCGGAGGAGGCCGAGGAGGCCCCGCGCCTCGACCCCGTCGAGGAGTTCAAGAACGAGCTCTTCCTGCTCCCCGGCGACTGGTACGTCGTGCACACCTACGCCGGGTACGAGAAGCGCGTCAAGGCCAACGTCGAGAGCCGCACCCAGTCCCTCAACATGGAGGAGTACATCTTCCAGGTCGAGGTCCCCGAGCACCAGGTCACCGAGGTCAAGAGCGGCAAGCGCCAGCAGGTCACCGAGAAGGTGCTGCCCGGCTACGTGCTCGTCCGCATGGACCTCACCGACGAGTCCTGGTCGGCCATCCGCAACACCCCCGGCGTGACCGGGTTCGTGGGCCTGTCCAACAAGCCCGCCCCGCTCAGCCTCACCGAGGTCGCCAAGCTGCTCGCGCCCGAGCCCGAGGTCGAGCCGGAGCAGGCCCAGAAGGTCAAGGCCGGCGGGGTGGAGATCCGCTCCGACGTCGCCTACGAGGTCGGCGAGTCCGTCACGGTCATGGAGGGCCCGTTCGCGACCCTGCCCGCCACCGTGAGCGAGATCAACCCCGACACCCAGAAGCTCAAGGTGCTGGTGTCGATCTTCGGCCGCGAGACCCCCGTCGAGCTGTCGTTCAACCAGGTCGCCAAGATCTGATCCGGCCGACCGCGCCCGGGTACTCGCCCGGGCGGCGTAGACTTGGTGGGTCCGCCCTCGGGCGGACCCACTCGCGTGCCCGGCCCCCGGTCGGGTGCGCACGGCCCGCCCGGTCCCGGCGGGCCGCGGCCCGGCGTCTTCACCGCCGGGCGCACTCCTCCCACCGCGGTGGTTCCCCGGCCGTTCCCGGCCGTGCGGTGCCCAGGGAGGACAGGGACGGTACACAACGCAGATCAGGCAAAGGACCCGATATGCCTCCGAAGAAGAAACTGGCCGCACTCGTCAAGGTGCAGCTGCCCGCCGGTCAGGCGACCCCGGCTCCGCCCGTCGGTACCGCTCTCGGTCCGCACGGCGTCAACATCATGGACTTCTGCAAGCAGTACAACGCTGCCACGGAGTCCCAGCGCGGCAACGTGATCCCGGTCGAGATCTCGATCTACGAGGACCGGTCCTTCACCTTCGTCACCAAGACGCCGCCGGCGCCGAAGCTGATCCTGAAGGCCGCGGGCCTGGACAAGGCCGCCACCGACCCGGGTCGCAGCACGGCCGGTTCCATCACCGCCGAGCAGGTCCGCGAGATCGCGCAGACCAAGCTGCCCGACCTCAACACCGACGACATCGAGGCCGCCGCCAAGATCGTCGCCGGCACCGCCCGCTCGATGGGCATCGAGGTCAAGTAGCCCCGTCATCCGGCCGCTGTTACCGGCCGGGCGAGGGATGCTCGACAGTTCCAGAACCGAAACGTGGCAGGGCCTCGCGCTGGCCCACAGACCACACGTTCCCCATAAGGAGAACAGCGTGAAGCGCAGCAAGAACTACCGCAAAGCCAGCGAGCTGGTGGACCGCGAGAAGCAGTACACCCCCTCCGAGGCCGTGAAGCTGGCCAAGGAGACCTCCACCGCCAAGTTCGACGCGACCGTCGAGGTGGCCCTGCGCCTGGGCGTCGACCCGCGCAAGGCCGACCAGATGGTCCGCGGCACCGTGAACCTGCCGCACGGCACCGGTAAGACCGCACGGGTCCTGGTCTTCGCGACCGGTGAGCGTGCCGAGCAGGCTCTGGCCGCGGGCGCCGACATCATCGGTGACGACGAGATGATCGAGAAGGTGGCCAAGGGCTTCACCGACTTCGACGCCGTCGTCGCCACCCCGGACCTCATGGGCAAGGTCGGTCGCCTCGGCCGCGTCCTGGGTCCGCGCGGCCTGATGCCGAACCCCAAGACGGGCACGGTCACCCCCGACGTGGCCAAGGCCGTCACCGACATCAAGGGCGGCAAGATCGAGTTCCGCGTGGACCGCCACGGGAACCTGCACTTCATCATCGGCAAGGCCTCCTTCGGCGAGCAGCAGCTCCTGGAGAACTACCAGGCCGCCATCGACGAGGTGACCCGTCTCAAGCCGTCCGCCGCCAAGGGGCGCTACATCAAGAAGGCCGTGGTCTCCACGACCATGGGCCCGAGCATCCCGCTCGAAGCCTGACGGTCCGACTGACGCGAACGGCCCCCGGCTCCGAGAGGAGCCGGGGGCCGTCGTCGTTCCCAGGGCGGGCCTACGGGGCCCGGAGGTGCCCGGAGGGCGCCCCCCGTCCCGGGGGCGCCGCCGCGGCTACAGGTCGGTGATCTGGTCCTCGGCCGGGATCTCGAACGAGGTGGTGCCGATCTCGGAGAACTCCAGGTTCATCTCGAAGTCGTCGTCGGACATGTCCAGCTTCAGGGGGAAGCCGTCCTCGGAGATCCAGATGGCGACGTCAAGGGTGCCGATGATGTCCCCGCCGATGAACTCCAGGACCGCCAGCTTGGCCTCGGCGTCCATGGCGTCGACCTGGTCCTGGGTCAGGCTGCCCTTCACCATGGTGGTGTCCGCTCCGTTGACCTTCTCGGAGCCGACCTCCTCCATCTCCTCGATCTCGGCGAAGGCGGCCACGAGCCCGGGGAACTCCTCCAGGTCGAACATCTCTTCAGCGGTCGCGTCCTGGGCCTCCGGGGTGCCGCGCACCCAGGGGGTGTCGGCCTCCTCCAGACCGGTGTGGTTGGAGAGCAGGGGCTCGCCCTCGGCCGGGGTGATGATGATGGTGGTGCCCAGGTCCTCGGCGGTGACGCCGAGGTCTTCGGCGGTGACGCCGGTCATCTCCAGGATCATGTCGGCCATGTCGGGCATGAACACGGTGGTCTGGACGGCCTTCGGGTCGTCCATCGCCTCGAAGGTCATCTCCGCGGAGAACTCCCCGAGGTCGGGGTCCTCGGACGTCACCTCGACGAAGAGGGTGTAGTTGGTGAGCTCACGGGTGCTGTCGTCCATGCTGCTCAGCAGGTCGAAGATGCTCCCGCCCTTCTCCTCCTCGGCGGCGGCCTCGGTGGCCTCCTCGGTCGGCTCGGGGGCCTCTTCGGAGCCGCAGGCGGCGAGGGACAGGGCCAGGACCCCGGCGGTGAACAGAGCCGGGACGCGGGTCTTCACGGTGCTTGTGTCGCTTTCTCTCAAAGGGGGATGAGCACCACAGAGCGGGGTGTGCTCAACGCCGTCATGTTCCCACGCGGGGTGGACATTCCGGACTTGTTTATCTTGCGTCCCTCCGACGGTCCTCAGGCCCGTTCGGTTTCATGTTTCCCGACGTTTTCGCAGGTGAGGACCGTCACGGCCGCGGGGCCCGAAAACGCAGGTTCGAGCACCTCCGAAGTCGGGTACGATGGTTTCTTGCCGAAGACCGCTGGTCGTCACCCGAACGGGTGACCTAAGGGCCCATCCGCGATGGGCGCCCGCGCAGGTGTCACAAGAGCTTTCCCGTATCGCCCGCACGCGCCCCGCGCGTTCGGACCCGGATACGCGGACGTGCCCCGTGCGCCTGGCGCTCGGGGCTTTTTCTCGTGCTGACGCCCGTCGTCGTGCGGGTCCTTGGGAATCACCGGCGTTCAATGTTGGAAGGAGTCCCATGGCGAGGCCGGACAAGGCAGCCGCGGTCGCCGCACTCTCGGAGGAGTTCCGAGAGTCCAGCGGTGCCGTGCTGACCGAATACCGGGGGCTCACTGTGGCTCAGCTCACCGAGCTGCGCCGTAGCCTCGGCCAGAACGCGCGTTTCTCCATCGTGAAGAACACGCTGACCAAGCTGGCGCTCAAGGAGGCCGGCGTCGACGTCCAGATCGATGATCTGCTCGTCGGCCCGTCCGCCGTCGCCTTCGTCCACGGTGACGTGGTCGAGGCCGCCAAGGGTCTGCGCGACTTCGCCAAGGCGAACTCGCCGCTGGTGATCAAGGGCGGCATCATCGACGGCAAGTCGATGAGCGCCGAGGACGTCACCAAGCTGGCCGATCTGGAGTCCCGAGAGGTTCTCCTCTCGAAGCTTGCCGGCGCGCTCAAGGCCAAGCAGGGCCAGGCCGCCGCCGTCTTCCAGGCGCTTCCCTCCAAGGCCGTGCGTCTCGCACAGGCCCTGGCGGACAAGCGTTCCGAGGAAGCCGCTTAAACCCTTTGGACCACGGCGGGTGCCGACGGCGCCCGGCCACTGGCTCGCACGTGATGCCCGACGGCGCGCGTGTTCGTAAAGAAAGAGAGATCGCATCATGGCGAAGCTCAGCAACGAGGACCTGCTTGCCGCGTTCGAGGAGATGACCCTCCTCGAGCTGTCCGAGTTCGTGAAGCTCTTCGAGGACAAGTTCGACGTCACCGCCGCCGCTCCGGCCGCCGTCGTCGCCGCCCCGGGTGCCGGTGGCGGCGCCGCCGCCGAGGTCGAGGAGAAGGACGAGTTCGACGTCGTCCTCGAGGCCGCCGGCGACAAGAAGATCCAGGTCATCAAGGAGGTCCGCGGCCTCACGAGCCTGGGCCTCAAGGAGGCCAAGGACCTGGTCGACAACGCTCCCAAGCCGCTGCTCGAGGGCGTCAACAAGGAGACCGCGGAGAAGGCCAAGGCCGCTCTCGAGGGCGCCGGCGCCACCGTCACCCTCAAGTAGTCCTCAGCGGGCCGCACGCGGCCCGTCGACTGCCTGCGCGGCCGTCCACCCTTCCGGGGGTGGGCGGCCGCCTTTGTGTTGTCCAGGGGGCCCTGTACCGCCCCGGGGGCCACGGTGTTCCGACCGGTGTTCGGGCGGGTGCCGCGGCCGGCGGCCCCCGCCGCGCGGCGCCGCGCCGAGCCGCGCCCGGCGGCCGGGAACAGCCGCTCACGTGTGCGAAGCTTGTCGGGCCCGCGAGCTGGGGGAACGGCTCCGGCCCCGGGTGCGGGGCGGCCCGCGGATGCGGATCGTCCCCGGGACACGGTAATCTCCGGTGCCGGGAATCTCGGAGGGCCGATCTTGAGAGGCGGGCGGGTGAGTGTTTACCCGCTGGCCCCGGGGGAACTCTTCCGGGTGTCCGATGGCTCACAACCCCCACGGGGCCAGGGCGAGCGCGCAGTCCACCGGACGGATCGACCCCGCGCAGGGGTTGACGGATCGCCTTCCACAGGTGATGCTGCCGGTGTCGTGAGTTGCGCTGTGGACCATGAGTGGACAGCGGTGTAGTGTTCGGCTACACTGCTCTTTTGCGCTGCCCTTTGGTGATCCCTGTGCCGGTGACCGGCTGCCGACCAGCCCGTTTCGTCTGGACACGGTGCCCGTTCCCGCTCGATGTGACCGTCTCAACCGCGTTGCGGCGGTCCTTCTCGTGACGGATCGTCTGGCGTGCGCGCTTCAACCGCCACAAGCCTTCGGAAGGACCCCTGTTGGCAGCCTCGCGCAACGCCTCCGCTAACGCCCTTGGTCCGCACCGCGTTTCTTTCGCCCGTATCCAGGAACCCCTTGAGGTTCCGAACCTGCTTGCCCTGCAGACCGAGTCGTTCGACTGGCTGCTTGGCAACGACAAGTGGAAGGCCCGGGTCGAGTCGGCCCGGAACGCTGGCCGCAAGGACGTAACGGAGCAGTCCGGTCTCGAAGAGATCTTCGAGGAGATCAGCCCGATCGAGGACTTCTCGGGCACGATGTCCCTTTCGTTCCGTGACCACCGCTTCGAGCCGCCCAAGAACACGGTCGACGAGTGCAAGGAACGGGACGCCACCTACTCCGCGCCGATGTTCGTCACCGCGGAGTTCATCAACAACGACACCGGTGAGATCAAGAGCCAGACGGTCTTCATGGGCGACTTCCCGCTCATGACCGACAAGGGCACCTTCATCATCAACGGCACCGAGCGTGTCGTCGTCTCCCAGCTGGTCCGCTCCCCGGGCGTCTACTTCGACAAGTCCGTCGACAAGACCACCGACAAGGACCTCTTCGGCTGCAAGGTCATCCCGTCCCGCGGTGCCTGGCTGGAGTTCGAGGTCGACAAGCGCGACTTCGTCGGCGTCCGCATCGACCGCAAGCGCAAGCAGGGCGTCACCGTCCTGCTCAAGGCGCTGGGCTGGACCACCGACCAGATCCTGGAGCGCTTCGGCCAGTACGAGTCCATCCGCAACACGCTGGAGAAGGACCCGACCGCCGGCACCGACGACGCGCTGCTGGACATCTACCGCAAGCTGCGCCCGGGAGAGCCGCCCACGAAGGAGTCGGCCCAGGCGCTGCTGGAGAACCTCTACTTCAACCCCAAGCGCTACGACCTGGCCAAGGTCGGCCGCTACAAGATCAACAAGAAGCTCGGTCTGGAGACCGACTACACGCAGGGCACGCTGACCGAAGAGGACATCGTCGCCACCATCGAGTACCTCGTGCGCCTGCACGCGGGCGAGAAGGAGCGCGAGACCGCGCGCGGCACCCTGCCCATCGAGGTCGACGACATCGACCACTTCGGCAACCGCCGCCTGCGCACCGTCGGCGAGCTCATCCAGAACCAGGTCCGCCTGGGCCTGGCCCGCATGGAGCGCGTCGTCCGCGAGCGGATGACCACCCAGGACGTCGAGGCGATCACGCCGCAGACCCTGATCAACATCCGCCCCGTCGTCGCCTCCATCAAGGAGTTCTTCGGCACCTCGCAGCTGTCCCAGTTCATGGACCAGACCAACCCGCTCGCGGGTCTGACCCACAAGCGCCGCCTGTCGGCGCTGGGCCCGGGCGGTCTGTCCCGTGAGCGCGCCGGCTTCGAGGTCCGCGACGTGCACCCGTCCCACTACGGCCGCATGTGCCCGATCGAGACCCCCGAAGGTCCCAACATCGGTCTCATCGGCTCGCTGGCCGCGTACGGGCGGGTCAACCCGTTCGGCTTCGTGGAGACCCCGTACCGCAAGGTCGTCGACGGTCGCATCACCGACCAGGTCGACTACCTCACCGCGGACGAGGAGGACCGGTACATCATCGCGCAGGCCAACACGCCGATGAACGCCGACGGCACCTTCGCCGAGGCCCGCGTGCTCGTCCGCCGTAAGGGCGGCGAGTTCGAGCAGGTCAGCACCGACGAGGTCGACTACATGGACGTGTCGCCGCGCCAGATGGTGTCGGTCGCCACCGCCATGATCCCGTTCCTGGAGCACGACGACGCCAACCGCGCGCTCATGGGCTCCAACATGCAGCGCCAGGCCGTGCCCCTGCTGCGGGCCGAGTCCCCGTTCGTCGGCACCGGCATGGAGTACCGCGCCGCCACCGACGCCGGTGACGTCGTGCTCGCCGAGAAGGCCGGCGTGGTCGAGGACGTCACCGCCGACTACGTCACCATCATGGCCGACGACGGCACCCGCAAGACGTACCGCCTGCACAAGTTCCAGCGCTCCAACCAGGGCACCTGCTTCAACCAGCGACCCATCGTCACCGAGGGGCAGCGGGTCGAGGAGCGCCAGGTCCTGGCCGACGGCCCGTCCACCGACCAGGGTGAGATGTCGCTGGGCAAGAACCTCCTCGTGGCGTACATGTCCTGGGAGGGCCACAACTACGAGGACGCGATCATCCTCAGCCAGCGCCTGGTGCAGGACGACGTCCTCTCCTCGATCCACATCGAGGAGCACGAGGTCGACGCCCGCGACACCAAGCTGGGCCCGGAGGAGATCACCCGCGAGATCCCCAACGTCAGTGAAGAGGTCCTCGCCGACCTCGACGACCGGGGCATCATCCGCATCGGCGCCGAGGTCGTCGACGGCGACATCCTCGTCGGCAAGGTCACGCCCAAGGGCGAGACCGAGCTGACCCCGGAGGAGCGCCTGCTGCGCGCCATCTTCGGTGAGAAGGCCCGCGAGGTCCGCGACACCTCCCTGAAGGTGCCGCACGGCGAGTCCGGCAAGGTCATCGGCGTCAAGGTGTTCAGCCGCGAGGAGGGCGACGAGCTCGCCCCCGGCGTGAACGAGATGGTCCGCGTCTACGTGGCCCAGAAGCGCAAGATCACCGACGGCGACAAGCTCGCCGGCCGCCACGGCAACAAGGGCGTCATCTCCAAGATCCTCCCGCAGGAGGACATGCCCTTCCTGGAGGACGGCACCCCGGTCGACATCATCCTCAACCCGCTGGGCGTCCCCGGCCGTATGAACGTCGGCCAGGTACTGGAGGTCCACCTGGGCTGGCTGGCCAAGAACGGCTGGCTGGTCGAGGGAGTGGAGGAGGAGTGGCAGCAGGCGCTCGACGCCATCGGCGCCACCGACGTTCCGCCCGACTCCAGGGTCGCCACGCCGGTCTTCGACGGCCTGCACGGTGACGAGCTCAGCGGCCTCATCACGTCGGTCCGCCCGAACAAGGACGGCAACCGCCTGATCAACGCGGACGGCAAGGCCCGTCTGTTCGACGGCCGCACCGGTGAGCCCTTCGCGGAGCCCATCTCCGTCGGCTACAAGTACATCCTCAAGCTCCACCACCTCGTGGACGACAAGATCCACGCGCGCTCCACCGGCCCGTACTCCATGATCACCCAGCAGCCGCTGGGCGGTAAGGCGCAGTTCGGCGGCCAGCGCTTCGGTGAGATGGAGGTGTGGGCGCTGGAGGCGTACGGCGCCGCCTACGCCCTCCAGGAGCTGCTCACCATCAAGTCCGACGACGTGGTGGGCCGGGTCAAGGTCTACGAGGCCATCGTCAAGGGCGAGAACATCCCCGAGCCGGGCATCCCTGAGTCCTTCAAGGTGCTCATCAAGGAGATGCAGTCGCTCTGTCTGAACGTGGAGGTGCTGTCCAGTGACGGTATGTCCATCGAGATGCGGGACAGCGACGAGGACGTCTTCCGCGCGGCGGAAGAACTGGGAATCGACCTGGGTCGGCGCGAGCCGAGCAGTGTCGAAGAAGTCTAACTTCCGCATTCTTCGAGAGCAGGGGACGAATTAAGTGCTCGACGTCAACTTCTTCGACGAGCTGCGCATCGGCCTGGCCACGGCCGACGATATCCGCCAGTGGTCGCACGGCGAGGTCAAGAAGCCCGAAACCATCAACTACCGGACCCTCAAGCCCGAGAAGGACGGCCTCTTCTGCGAGAAGATCTTCGGCCCGACCCGGGACTGGGAGTGCTACTGCGGCAAGTACAAGCGCGTCCGCTTCAAGGGCATCATCTGTGAGCGCTGCGGCGTCGAGGTGACCCGCGCCAAGGTGCGCCGTGAGCGGATGGGCCACATCGAGCTCGCCGCGCCCGTCACGCACATCTGGTACTTCAAGGGTGTGCCCTCCCGCCTGGGCTACCTGCTGGACCTGGCGCCGAAGGATCTCGAGAAGATCATCTACTTCGCCGCCTACATGGTCACGTGGGTGGACACCGAGGCCCGTGAGCGCGACCTCCAGTCCCTGGAGGCGCGGATCGCGGTCGAGAAGCAGCACATGGAGCAGCGCCGCGACTCCACCATCGAGGAGCGGCACCGCAAGCTCGAAGCCGACCTGGCCGAGCTTGAGGAGCAGGGTGCCAAGGGCGACGCGCGCCGCAAGGTGCGCGAGGGCGCCGAGCGCGAGATGCGCCAGCTGCGCGACCGCGCCCAGCGCGAGATCGACCGCCTCGACGAGGTCTGGAACCGGTTCAAGAACCTCAAGGTCCAGGACCTTGAGGGCGACGAGATGCTCTACCGCGAGATGCGGGACCGCTTCGGGAAGTACTTCCGCGGCGGCATGGGCGCCCAGGCCATCCAGGACCGGCTCGCCAACTTCGAGCTGGACGAGGAGGCCGAGCGCCTCCGCGAGATCATCCGCACCGGCAAGGGCCAGAAGAAGGCCCGCGCCCTCAAGCGGCTCAAGGTCGTCTCGGCGTTCCTCAACACCCGCAACAGCCCCATGGGCATGGTGCTGGACTGCATCCCGGTGATCCCGCCGGACCTGCGTCCGATGGTGCAGCTGGACGGTGGCCGCTTCGCGACCTCCGACCTCAACGACCTGTACCGCCGCGTCATCAACCGCAACAACCGCCTCAAGCGGCTGCTGGACCTGGGCGCGCCCGAGATCATCGTCAACAACGAGAAGCGGATGCTCCAGGAGGCCGTCGACGCGCTGTTCGACAACGGCCGCCGCGGCCGGCCCGTCACCGGGCCCGGCAACCGTCCGCTCAAGTCGCTGTCCGACATGCTCAAGGGCAAGCAGGGCCGGTTCCGCCAGAACCTGCTCGGCAAGCGCGTCGACTACTCCGGCCGTTCGGTCATCGTCGTCGGCCCGCAGCTGAAGCTGCACCAGTGCGGTCTGCCCAAGCAGATGGCCCTGGAGCTCTTCAAGCCGTTCGTGATGAAGCGCCTGGTCGACCTGAACCACGCGCAGAACATCAAGAGCGCCAAGCGCATGGTGGAGCGGTCCCGCCCCGTCGTGTGGGACGTCCTCGAAGAGGTCATCACCGAGCACCCGGTTCTGCTCAACCGCGCCCCGACCCTGCACCGCCTGGGCATCCAGGCGTTCGAGCCGCAGCTGGTCGAGGGCAAGGCCATCCAGATCCACCCGCTCGTGTGCACCGCGTTCAACGCGGACTTCGACGGTGACCAGATGGCCGTGCACCTGCCGCTGTCCGCCGAGGCCCAGGCCGAGGCGCGGCTGCTGATGCTCGCCACCAACAACATCCTCAAGCCGTCCGACGGCAAGCCCGTGACCATGCCCACCCAGGACATGATCATCGGCCTGTACTACCTGACGACGGAGCGGGCGGGGGCCGCCGGCGAGGGCCGTGCGTTCCGCGGTCCGGCCGAGGCGATCATGGCCTACGACCTGGGCGACCTCGACCTGCAGGCGAAGATCCGCCTGCGCATCGAGGACGGCGCCCCGGCTCCCAAGGACTGGACGCCGCCGGAGAACTGGCAGCCGGGCGAGGCGTACACCCTGGAGACCACCCTGGGCCGGTACCTCTTCAACGAGACCACCCCGGTGGACTACCCGTACATCAACTACCAGGTCGGCAAGAAGCAGATCTCGGTGCTGGTCAACGACCTCGCCGAGAACTACCCCAAGGTGCAGGTCGCCACGACCCTGGACGCCCTCAAGGACGCCGGTTACCGCTGGGCCACCCGGTCCGGCCTGACCATCGGCATCGAGGACGTCGTCGCGCCGCCGCAGAAGGCGGAGATCCTCGCGGGCTACGACCGCAAGGCCGACAAGATCCAGCGGGAGTACGACCGCGGTCTCATCACCGACGACGAGCGCCGCAACGAGCTCACCGAGGTGTGGACCCAGGCCACCGCCGAGGTCGCCAAGAACATGGAGGACAACTTCCCCGCCGACAACCCGGTGTGGATGATGGTCCAGTCCGGCGCCCGAGGCAACCCGATGCAGGTGCGCCAGATCGCCGGTATCCGCGGTCTGGTCTCCAACACCAAGGGTGAGACGATCCCGCGCCCGATCAAGTCCTCCTACCGCGAGGGCCTGTCCGTGCTGGAGTACTTCATCTCCACGCACGGCCAGCGCAAGGGCCTGGCCGACACCGCGCTGCGGACCGCCGACTCGGGTTACCTGACCCGTCGTCTGGTGGACGTCGCCCAGGACGTCATCGTCCGGGAGATCGACTGCGGCACCGACCGGTCGCTGTGGCACGAGATCGGTGAGAAGAACACCGCCGGCGTCGTCGTGCGCAAGCACAACGTCGAGAACACCGGCTTCGGCCGCACCCTGTCCGAGGACGTCCACGACGCCAACGGCGACCTGGTGCTGCCGGCGCTCTCCGACACCTCCGAGCAGAACATCGACAAGCTGATCGCCGCCGGGATCACCCGGGTGCGCATCCGCTCGTCGCTGACCTGCGAGGCGAAGATCGGCGTCTGCACCACCTGCTACGGCCGCTCCATGGCGACCGGCAAGCCGGTGGACGTCGGCGAGGCGATCGGCATCATCGCGGCCCAGTCCATCGGTGAGCCCGGTACCCAGCTGACCATGCGTACCTTCCACATGGGTGGTTCCGCCGGTCAGGACATCACCCACGGTCTGCCCCGTGTCCAGGAGCTCTTCGAGGCCCGCATCCCCAAGGGTGTGGCCCCGATCTCCGAGGTCGAGGGTCGGATCCGGATCGACGACACCGAGAAGAGCCGCAAGATCGTCGTCATCCCCGACGACGGCACCGACGAGATCGCCTACCCGGTCCCCATGCGCGCCCAGCGCCTGGTGGACGAGGGCGACCACGTCAAGGTGGGACAGCAGCTCATCCAGGGTGCGATCAACCCGCACGAGGTCCTGCGCATCCAGGGCCCGCGCGCGGTGCAGCAGCACCTGGTGTCCGAGGTCCAGGAGGTGTACAAGTCGCAGGGTGTGTCCATCCACGACAAGCACATCGAGATCATCGTGCGCCAGATGCTCAAGCGCGTGAACATCCTGGAGTCGGGCGACACCGAGCTGCTGCCCGGTGAGATGGTCGAGCGGCCCAAGTTCGAGCAGATCAACCGCCGTGTCGTCTCCGAGGGCGGACAGCCCGCGGCCGGTCGTCCGGTGCTGCTCGGCATCACCAAGGCGTCGCTGGCCACCGAGTCGTGGCTGTCGGCGGCCTCCTTCCAGGAGACCACCCGCGTGCTCACCGAGAACGCGATCCACGGCAAGAGCGACCCGCTGCTCGGCCTCAAGGAGAACGTCATCATCGGTAAGCTCATCCCGGCCGGTACGGGGATCCCCCAGTACCGCAACATCCGGGTGGAGCCCACCGAGGAGGCCAAGGCCTCGATGTACTCGGTCTCCGGTTACGAGGAGCCGAGCGAGTACACCTTCGGGCAGGGCTCCGGCGAGGCCGTGCCGCTGGAGGAGTACGACTTCGGGCCGTACAACCGGTAGCGAAGTGAACTGACGGCGGCGGCCTGCCGCCCCTTACGGGGGGCGGTGCCGCCGCCGTTCGGTGTAAGAGGGTCCGTGAGCGCGGACCGGGGAGAGGGCGCCACGGCGCCGGCGGGAGAGGCATGACTGATAACGGGGGCGGACGGGATGCCGGCGGTGGCGCTTCGTGGTTCAAGCCGAGTGAGGACCGCCACCTCAAGCAGTCGGACTACCAGGACCCGCTGGAGGGCAAGGAACAGCAGCAGGAGGAGACGGTCTTCCCGGACAGCGGGGGATACGCGGGCCTGAGCTCGTCGCGCCCCGCCCTGGCGGACCCGTACCCGGAGGCCCTGGGCGGGCCTCCCGTGGAATCGCCCAACCCCCTGTCCTACCCGGGCGCCGGCGACGCGGCCTACCGGCCGCTCACCCGCATCCCGGGCGAGGACCCCGAGACCCAGGAGATCCCGGCCCTGCGCCCGGACTCCGAACCCCTGTGGACCGACCGGCCCACCGCCGCGTCCCCCCACACCCGCGGCGACGCCCCCGGCTACCCCGGCTCCGCCTGGGACGCCGACGGTGCCCGCGGGGCCGACGCGACGGTCGGCGGCACCGACCTCCGGGACCCCGCCGCCGGTTACTCGCCCTCCTCCTGGGACAGCGACGCCCCCGGCGCCGGGACGGCGAACCTGAACGACGCCCGCGGCCCGTGGGACGCCGATGGCGCCGGTGCGGCCAGTGGGGGCGCTGACCTCCGTGGTGACCGTGCTCCCTGGGACACTGATGGCGCTCCTGGGGCCGGTGGGGGAGCCGACCTGCGCGACTCCGCCGGTGGCTACTCGCCCTCCTCCTGGGACAGCGACAGCCGCGGGGCCGGGACGGCGGACCTGGACGGCGACCGTGCTTCCTGGGCTGCCGATGGCACCCGTGGGGCCGACGCGACGCCTGGGGACGCAGACCTTCGCGGCTCCGCCTCCGGTTACCCACCCTCCGCCTGGGACGCCGACGCCCGCGGGGCCGGTGCGACGGCCGGGGGAGCCGACCTCCGCGACCCCGCCGCTGCGGCGGGCCTGGGTGATGACCGCGGCTCCTGGGATGCCGACGGTGCCGCCGGGGGAACCGATCCCCGCGATGCCGCCGCCGGATACGCACCCTCCGCTTGGGGCACCGACACCGATGCTCGCAGCGACCGCGCCCCTTGGGACGCCGACCGCCGAGACGCGGACGAGGATCTGACCGGCGCCCGCACCTCCGCCTGGGACGCCGACGCCGATGCGCGCGGCGGCTCCTCCCTGGGTGACGACCGCGCCTCCTGGGACGCTGATGCTCGCGGGGCCGGTGCGGCCAGTGGGGACGCTGACCTCGATGGTGACCGTGCTCCCTGGAGTGCCGATGGTGCGCGTGGGGTCGCTGCGACGTCTGGGGACACGGACCTCCGCGGCTCTGCCGCCGGATACCCCTCCTCCGCTTGGGACGCCGACACCCACGGCGCCGGGGCGGCGGACCTGGACGGCGACCGCGCCCGCTGGGACACGGACGGCCGCGGTGGTGCCGGTGCGACGACCGGCGGCACCGACTTCCGCGGCGGCGCCGCTGCGGAAGGCCTGGACGACGAGCTCGGCCCCTGGAATGCCGACGGTGCTCCCGGGACCAGCGGGGGCGCAGACCTCCGTGACTCCGCCGCTGGCTACTCGCCCTCTGCCTGGGACGCGGACACCCGCGGCGCCGGGGTGGCGGACCTGAACGGCGACCGCGGCCCGTGGGACGCCGATGGCGCCGGTGCTGCCAGTGGGGACGCTGACCTCCGTGACTCCGCCGCTGGCTACTCGCCTTCCGCCTGGGACAGCGACAGCCGCGGTGCCGGGGCGGCGGACCTGGACGGCGACCGTGCCCCCTGGGACGCTGGCGCCGATGCACGCGGTGGCTCCTCCCTGGGTGACGACCGTGCCCCCTGGGACGCCGACGCCGATGCACGCGGCGGCTCCTCCCTGGGCGACGACCGTGCCCCCTGGGACGCTGATGTTCGCGGGGCCGGTGCGACGGCTGGGGACACCGACCTCCGTGACTCCGCCGCTGGCTACTCGCCTTCCGCCTGGGACAGCGACAGCCGCGGCGCCGGGACGGCGGACCCGAACGACGACCGTGCTCCCTGGGATGTCGACGGTGCGCGTGGGGCTGGTGCGACGTCTGGGGGCGCCGACTACTCGCCTTCCGCTTCCGCCTGGGATGCCGACGCCGATGCGCGTGGCGGCTCCTCCCTGGACGGCGACCGTGCTCCCTGGGACTCGGACGCGGATCTGACCGGCGGCCGTGCCTCCACTTGGGACGCCGACACCAGCGGCGCGGGTGGCGCCGGTGCGGACCTCGGCGGCTCTGCCGCCGGATACCCGTCCTCCGCCTGGGACGCGGACGGTCGCGGTGGCTCCTCCCTGGACGATGGCCGCCCCTCCTGGGATGACGACACTCGCGGTGCCGGTGGGGGCGCGGACCTTCGTGACTCCGCCGCCGGGTACCCGGATTCCGCCTGGGACGCCGACGCGCGTGGCGGTGCCGCTGCGGCGGGCGTGGAGGATGAGCTCGGTTCCTGGGAGAGCGACCGCAGGGATGCGGGTTGGAAGGCGGACCCGGCCCTGGACGGTGGGCGTTCCTCCGCCGGCTATTCGCCTTCTGAGTGGGACGCCGACGGCCGCGGTGGTACCGCGGCGGGGCTGGAGGACGAGCTCGGGCCCTGGGACGGGGACGCCCGAGGCGGTTCTGCCGGGGCCTCCGACCTGGGCGGCGGGCGCTCTTCCACCTGGGAGGCCGACCCGGCCTTGGACGGAGACCGCTCACCTGCTTGGGGCGCGGACGCCGACGACCTTCGCGATGGTGCCGGGGACCGTTCCTCCGTCGATCCGTTGACGGACGACTCCTACGGGGTTCCCGGGCCGGTGCGGGTGCCCGACTCGCGGGAGGAGCGCGGCTCCGCCCCGTGGACCGACGTGCCCGAGCCGGACGAGTGGGACGGGGAGGGGCCCGCCGCGACGGGCAACACCTGGGCGTTCGACCGGGACGACCCGCGGCTGCCCGACGTGGTGCGCGAGGCCGAGCGCCGGCGGCGCGAGGAGCCCGAGGACCCGCTGGCGGCGATCGCCGACATGCAGTCGCGGGCCCGCGGCGAGGAGACCGCCGAGGCCACGCAGATGATCGAGCCGGTGCAGGAGGAGTCGGAGTACGACGACGGCTTCACGCCCGCCGACTACGGGATGCCGGTCAAGCCCAAGGCGAAGAAGCGGAAAAAGGACGTCATCGCCGAGGAGTTCCCCGGGTTCGAGGACCGGCCGCTGGGCGGCGAGGCCGGGGACGCCTACCCCGGTTACGACAGCATCGACTTCCTCGCCGACACGGAGAAGGGGGCGGTCGTCACCCTGTGGCTGGGCGTCGCCTCGCTGATCCCCGGTGTCGGCCTCGTCACCGCGCTGCTGGCGCTGCTGGTCACCGGCCCCAAGGCCAAGCGGGCGATCCGGGCGTCCAACGGGCAGCTGGACGGGCTCGGGTTCATCACCGGCGGCACCGTTTTCGCGGTGCTGGGCATCCTGGTCACGGTGATCTCCGTCGCCATCTGGCTGCTCCCGTAGAGAAGACGGCCGCCCCCTGTG
Organism: Nocardiopsis protaetiae; assembly: GCF_045446735.1. NCBI lineage: Bacteria > Bacillati > Actinomycetota > Actinomycetes > Streptosporangiales > Nocardiopsidaceae > Nocardiopsis > Nocardiopsis protaetiae. Next base: position 10,263 of record NZ_JBJJBV010000007.1, on the reverse strand, counting down.
ACAATGGTCGACGGGGGGCGGCCGTTGTGCTATACCCCGCCCTGGTGGAAATCCGGGGCGAAGCAGCGCCGGGACGGCGTAGACTGGTGGAGACCCACGGCTACGTGAGGACCGGTTCCGTTGTCCTCGCCATGTCGCACACCGTTTTGACCGCCTAGAGGGTAGACGGTAGCCTGTGTGATTGTGCCCGTGAGTCGACGGGTCACACGTGTGTGTGCGGCGCCCCGGTCCTCGAAGACCTGCGGCGCGCAGCGCATGTGAACCCCCTCCCGTGAAAATCGGCCCCTTTTCGGGTGTGCGTCGTGCGTCGGAACGAGCGCGACACGCCCGACAGCGTGGGTCGGGGAGGTTCGGGAAATCCAGCAGGTCAATAGCGATACGGCTACGAGAACCGGCGTAGGTCACGAGGAAGACGGAGACGCGGTGCCCACCATCCAGCAGCTGGTCCGCAAGGGCCGACAGGACAAGGTCGCAAAGAACAAGACCCCGGCGCTGAAGGGGAGTCCGCAGCGTCGTGGTGTGTGCACGCGCGTTTACACCACCACGCCGAAGAAGCCGAACTCCGCCCTGCGCAAGGTCGCTCGCGTGAAGCTGAGCAGCGGGATCGAGGTCACGGCCTACATCCCCGGTATCGGTCACAACCTCCAGGAGCACAGCATCGTGCTGGTGCGCGGTGGTCGTGTGAAGGACCTGCCGGGTGTCCGCTACCGAATCGTCCGCGGTTCGCTCGACACCCAGGGTGTCCGTAACCGCAAGCAGGCGCGTAGCCGTTACGGCGCCAAGAAGGAGAAGTAAGCATGCCGCGCAAGGGCCCGGCGCCGAAGCGCCAGCTCATCACCGACCCGGTCTACGGTTCGCCGCTCGTCACCGCACTGATCAACAAGGTGCTGCTCGACGGCAAGCGCTCGATCGCCCAGCGCGTCGTCTACGACGCCCTGGAGGGTGCCCGCGAGAAGACCGGCCAGGACCCGCTGGTCGTCCTCAAGCGGGCGCTGGACAACGTCAAGCCCGCGCTGGAGGTCCGCAGCCGCCGTGTCGGTGGCGCGACCTACCAGGTTCCGGTCGAGGTTCGCGCCTCCCGGTCCACCACGCTGGCCCTGCGCTGGCTGGTCTCCTTCTCGCGCCAGCGTCGTGAGAAGACCATGACCGAGCGTCTGATGAACGAGCTGGTCGACGCCAGCAACGGTCTCGGCGCGGCCGTCAAGAAGCGTGAGGACACGCACAAGATGGCCGAGTCGAACAAGGCCTTCGCCCACTACCGCTGGTAACCCCGCGGTTGTACAGCAATAAACCGAGGGAAGACGAGCCTCATGGCTGTTAAGACTGCGCTTGACCTGGGCAGGGTCCGCAACATCGGGATCATGGCCCACATCGACGCGGGCAAGACCACCACCACTGAGCGGATCCTCTACTACACCGGTGTGACCCACAAGGTGGGCGAGGTTCATGATGGCGCCGCCACCATGGACTGGATGAAGGAGGAGCAGGAGCGGGGTATCACCATTACCTCCGCTGCTACCACCACCCACTGGGACGACCACACCATCAACATCATCGACACGCCCGGCCACGTCGACTTCACGGTCGAGGTCGAGCGGTCGCTGCGTGTTCTCGACGGTGCTGTCGCGGTCTTCGACGCCAAGGAAGGCGTCGAGCCCCAGTCGGAGCAGGTCTGGCGTCAGGCTGACCGCTACGGCGTGCCGCGCATCTGTTTCGTCAACAAGATGGACAAGATCGGTGCCGAGTTCCAGCGCTGCGTGGACATGTTCCGCGAGCGCCTGGGTGCCAACGCGATGCCGATCCAGCTGCCCATCGGCGCCGAGGGCGACTTCAAGGGTGTCATCGACCTCGTGAAGATGCAGGCCTACGTCTGGAACGACGAGGCCGCCCTGGGCGAGATGTACGACACGATCGAGATCCCGGAGTCCCACGCGGACGCCGCCCGTGAGGCGCGCGACCAGTTCCTGGAGACGCTGGCCGAGGCCGACGACGAGATCATGGAGCTGTACCTGGAGGGGCAGGAGCCCACCCTGGAGCAGCTGGTCCCGGCGATCCGCCGCGCCACCATCGCCGGCACGGCCATCCCGGTGGTCTGCGGCACCGCGTTCAAGAACAAGGGCGTGCAGCCCCTGCTCGACGCGGTCGTGGCCTACCTCCCCTCGCCCCTGGACATCGAGGCCATCGAAGGCCACGACCCCAAGGACGAGACCGAGGAGACCAAGCTCTCGCGCAAGCCCAGCAACGACGAGCCGCTGTCCGCCCTGGTCTTCAAGATCATGAGCGACCCGCACCTCGGCAAGCTGACCTACCTGCGCGTGTACTCGGGCGTTCTCCAGACCGGTACCCAGGTGCTGAACAGCGTCAAGGGCCGCAAGGAGCGCATCGGCAAGATCTACCGCATGCACTCGAACAAGCGTGAGGAGATCGCCGAGGTCGGTGCCGGCGACATCGTCGCCGTCATGGGTCTGAAGGACACCACCACGGGTGAGACGCTCTGCGACCCGCAGAACGCCATCGTCCTGGAGTCCATGACCTTCCCGGCCCCGGTCATCGAGGTGGCCATCGAGCCGAAGACGAAGAGCGACCAGGAGAAGCTGGGCATCGCGATCCAGCGCCTCGCGGAGGAGGACCCCTCCTTCCAGGTCGCCACCGACGACCAGACCGGCCAGACCGTCATCTCCGGTATGGGCGAGCTGCACCTCGAAGTCCTCGTCAACCGCATGCGCGACGAGTTCAAGGTCGAGGCGAACATCGGTAAGCCCCAGGTGGCCTACCGCGAGACCATTCGTAAGAAGGTCGAAGGCCACGTCTACACCCACAAGAAGCAGACGGGTGGCTCGGGCCAGTTCGCCAAGGTCAAGATCAACGTCGAGCCTCTCGAGTCGGAGAGCGGTGACACCAGCGGCTACGAGTTCGTCAACGCCGTCACCGGTGGCCGCATCCCGCGCGAGTACATCCCGTCGGTCGACGCCGGTTGCCAGGAGGCCGCGGAGCTGGGCGTCCTCGCCCACTACCCGCTGGTCGGCGTGAAGGTGACGCTGACCGACGGTCAGTACCACGAGGTCGACTCCTCCGAGATGGCCTTCAAGACCGCCGGTTCGATGGCCTTCAAGGAGGCCGTCAAGCTGGCCAAGCCGACTCTCCTGGAGCCGGTCATGGCCGTGGAGGTCACCACCCCTGAGGACTACATGGGTGACGTGATCGGCGACCTGAACTCCCGCCGTGGACAGATCCAGTCCATGGACGAGCGTTCCGGTGTCCGGATCGTCAAGGCCCTCGTGCCTCTTTCCGAGATGTTCGGCTACGTGGGTGACCTGCGCAGCCGTACCCAGGGTCGCGCCAACTACTCGATGGTGTTCGACTCCTACGCGGAGGTTCCGTCCGCTGTCGCCCAAGAAATTGTGGCGAAGGTCCGCGGCGAATAGCCGCGGACACGTAACCAATCCGGTCCCGCCCCCAGCGGGGCGGGCCGGGTACCAGATAGCTCTGTACGTCTAGGAGACATCCAGTGGCGAAGGAAAAGTTCGAGCGGACTAAGCCGCACGTCAACATCGGCACCATCGGTCACATTGACCACGGCAAGACCACGCTGACCGCGGCCATCACCAAGGTGCTGCACGACGCGTACCCCGACATCAACCCCTTCACGCCGTTCGAGGACATCGACAACGCTCCTGAGGAGCGCGAGCGCGGTATCACCATCTCCGTCGCCCACGTCGAGTACCAGACCGAGGCGCGTCACTACGCCCACGTCGACTGCCCCGGTCACGCGGACTACGTGAAGAACATGATCACCGGTGCCGCCCAGATGGACGGTGCGATCCTGGTCGTGGCCGCCACCGACGGCCCGATGCCGCAGACCAAGGAGCACGTGCTCCTGGCCCGCCAGGTCGGCGTGCCCTACATCGTGGTGGCCCTGAACAAGGCCGACATGGTGGACGACGAGGAGATCTTCGAGCTCGTCGAGCTCGAGGTCCGCGAGCTGCTCAGCGAGTACGAGTTCCCGGGCGACGACATCCCCGTCACCAAGGTCTCCGCGCTCAAGGCCCTTGAGGGCGACCCGGAGTGGGGCAAGGCCGTCCTGGAGCTCATGGGCACCGTGGACGCCTACATCCCCGAGCCCGAGCGTGACACCGACAAGCCCTTCCTGATGCCGATCGAGGACGTCTTCTCGATCACCGGTCGCGGCACCGTCGTCACCGGCCGCATCGAGCGCGGCATCGTGAACGTCAACGAGACCGTCGACATCGTCGGTATCAAGGACGAGAAGCAGACCACCACGGTCACCGGTGTCGAGATGTTCCGCAAGCTGCTCGACCAGGGCCAGGCCGGCGACAACGTCGGTCTGCTCCTGCGCGGCATCAAGCGCGAGGACGTCGAGCGCGGCCAGGTCGTCATCAAGCCGGGCACGACCACCCCGCACACCGAGTTCGAGGCCCAGGTCGTCATCCTGTCCAAGGACGAGGGTGGCCGCCACACGCCGTTCTTCAACAACTACCGCCCGCAGTTCTACTTCCGCACCACCGACGTCACCGGCGTCGTGACGCTGCCGGAGGGCACGGAGATGGTCATGCCCGGTGACAACACCGAGATGACCGTCAACCTGATCCAGCCGGTCGCGATGGAAGAGGGCCTGAAGTTCGCCATCCGCGAGGGTGGCCGGACCGTGGGCGCCGGTCGCGTCACGAAGATCCTCAAGTAGTACACGCCGGGGAGGTTCCTTCCGGAACCCCCCGACGTGCCGGGCGGGCCGCCCATTTCCGGCGGCCCGCCCGGCACAACGAAAAGACGTCATCGGGCTCTGTGACGGTGACGCACCGCAGGGGCAAGCCCTGTTGCGGTTTCTCAAGGGAATAGGGGCTCACGGTCGGCGGATTCCGCCTGGCCTGGGCGTCTGTGACCGGACACCGTTACGGACACTGAAGCTAAGGACGAACAGGCCACATGGCGGGACAAAAGATCCGCATTCGGCTAAAGGCCTATGACCACGAGGTCATCGACAGCTCGGCGAAGAAGATCGTCGAGACTGTGACGCGAACTGGCGCACAGGTCGCGGGCCCGGTGCCGCTGCCGACGGAAAAGAACGTTTACTGCGTCATCCGATCGCCGCACAAGTACAAGGACTCGCGCGAGCACTTCGAGATGCGCACCCACAAGCGGCTGATCGACATCATCGACCCCACGCCGAAGACGGTCGACTCGCTGATGCGTCTCGACCTGCCGGCCGGTGTTGACATCGAGATCAAGCTTTAAGGACGCACAGACATGGCCACCAAGCAGATCAAGGGAGTCCTGGGCGAAAAGCTCGGCATGACCCAGGTCTTCGACGACGCGGGCAAGATGGTGCCCGTGACGGTTCTGAAGGCCGGTCCGTGCGTCGTGAGCCGGATCCGGACCCCGGACACCGACGGCTACTCCGCCATTCAGATCGGTTTCGGGCAGATCAACCCGCGCAAGGTCAACAAGCCGCTCGGCGACTACCTGCGCAAGAACGACCTGACCCCGCGCCGCCACTACGTCGAGGTCCGCACGACCGACGCCTCCGAGTACACGCTCGGCCAGGAGGTCACCGCGGACGTCTTCGAGAGCGGCCAGAAGGTCGACGTCTCGGGCAAGAGCAAGGGCAAGGGCTTCGCCGGTGTGATGAAGCGCCACGGCTTCCGTGGTCTCTCCGCCTCGCACGGCACGCAGCGCAAGCACCGCTCTCCCGGTTCCATCGGCGGCTGCGCCACGCCCGGCCGCGTTTTCAAGGGCATGCGGATGGCCGGGCGCATGGGCAACGTGCGCAAGACCGTCCAGAACCTGACCGTTCACTCCGTGGACGCGGAGAAGGGCCTCATCCTGGTCAAGGGTGCTGTTCCCGGTCCCAACGGCGGTCTGGTGCTCGTCCGCACCGCTGTGAAGGGGGACAAGTAAGCCATGGCCCAGATCGAGGTCAAGAACCCCGAGGGCGGCGCCAAGGGCAGCGTCGAGCTGCCGGAGAGCGTCTTCGCCCAGAAGATCAGCATCCCGCTGATCCACCAGGTCGTGAACGCCCAGCTGGCCGCCGGCCGCCAGGGCACCCACGCCACCAAGACCCGCGGCGAGGTCCGCGGCGGTGGTAAGAAGCCGTACCGGCAGAAGGGCACGGGTCGCGCCCGCCAGGGCTCCATCCGCGCTCCCCAGTACACCGGTGGTGGCACGGTCCACGGGCCCCAGCCCCGCGACTACAGCCAGCGCACCCCCAAGAAGATGAAGGCCGCCGCCCTGCGCGGTGCCCTCTCCGACCGGGCGCGCCACGGCCGCATCCACGTCATCAGCCACTTCGTGGCCGAGGACGCCGACGCGAAGCTCACGCAGGCCGCCCTCAAGGCGCTGCGCCAGGTGACCGAGTCCGACAAGGTCCTGGTCGTCCTGGCCCGCGAGGACGAGCACAACCGACGTGCTCTGCGCAACCTCGAAGAGGTGCACATCCTCGACGCCGACCAGGTGAACACCTACGACGTCCTCTACTCGGACGACATCGTGTTCACCGAGGCGGGCTACGCCGAGTTCGTGGCTCACGTCTCCGGCGACAAGGCCGCTGCTCAGTCCGAGGAGGACGACCAGTGAGGATCCCCGACCCGCGGGACATCATCATCGAGCCGGTGATCTCGGAGAAGAGCTACGGGCTCATGGACGAGAACAAGTACACGTTCATCGTTCACCCGGACGCCAACAAGACCCAGATCAAGATCGCCATCAAGCAGATCTTCGAGGTCGAGGTCACCGCGGTGAACACGATCAACCGCAAGGGCAAGCGCAAGCGGACCCGCTTCGGGTACGGCAAGCGCCCTGACACCAAGCGCGCGATCGTCAGTGTCGCGGACGGCCAGCAGATCGACATCTTCGGTCGCTAGCAGTCCCCGCCTGACCGCTCCACACCAGTAACACGTAAAGGAATGCACGAAGAAGATGGGCATTCGTAAGTACAAGCCGACGACGCCGGGTCGTCGCGGTTCCAGCGTGAGCGACTTCGTCGAGATCACGCGTTCGGAGCCGGAGAAGTCCCTGGTCCGTCCGCTCCACTCCAAGGGCGGCCGCAACGGCCACGGCCGGATCACCGCCCGTCACCAGGGTGGCGGTCACAAGCGCGCCTACCGCGTCATCGACTTCCGTCGCCACGACAAGGACGGCGTGCCGGCCAAGGTCGCTCACATCGAGTACGACCCGAACCGCACCGCGCGCATCGCTCTCCTCCACTACGTGGACGGTGAGAAGCGCTACATTCTCGCGCCCGCCGGCCTCAAGCAGGGCGACCGCGTCGAGAACGGTCCGCAGTCCGACATCAAGCCGGGCAACTGCCTCCCGCTGCGCAACATCCCCACGGGTACGTTCGTGCACGCGGTCGAGCTGAAGCCGGGTGGCGGTGCCAAGCTGGGCCGTTCCGCCGGTACGCAGATCCAGCTCCTGGCCAAGGAGGGGCGCTACGCCACGCTGCGTATGCCCTCCGGCGAAATGCGCATGGTGGAGATCTCCTGCCGCGCGACCGTCGGCCAGGTGGGCAACGCCGAGCAGTCCAACATCAACTGGGGCAAGGCCGGCCGCTCGCGGTGGAAGGGCAAGCGCCCGACCGTCCGCGGTGTGGTCATGAACCCCGTCGACCACCCGCACGGTGGTGGCGAGGGCAAGACCTCCGGTGGTCGCCACCCGGTCAGCCCGTGGGGCAAGAAGGAAGGCCGGACCCGGGCCAAGAACAAGGCCAGCGACAAGCTGATCGTTCGGCGTCGGCGCAGCGGCAAGAAGAAGCGGTAAGGAGCACGTCTGATGCCACGTAGCCTGAAGAAGGGCCCGTTCGTCGACGACCACCTTCTCAAGAAGGTCGAGACGCAGAACGAGGCCAACACCAAGAACGTCATCAAGACGTGGTCCCGTCGGTCCATGATCATCCCTGAGATGATCGGCCACACCATTGCCGTCCACGACGGTCGCAAGCACGTTCCCGTGTTCGTGTCCGAGTCCATGGTCGGCCACAAGCTCGGCGAGTTCGCTCCCACGCGTACTTTCCGCAGCCACGTCAAGGAAGACCGCCGTAGCCGCCGTTAGTCGGTCGCAACAGGCAGTAAGAACCACGTTCTCCACGGTGAGTGGGGATGAATTTCCGTGAGCGAGGGAAAAGCGATGGGAACGAGGGCACAGGCACGGTTCGTCCGTGTTACGCCCCGAAAGGCCCGCCGGGTGGTGGACCTTATTCGCGGGTTGCCCGCTGACGAGGCACAGGCGGTGCTCCGGTTCGCGCCCCAGTCGGCGAGCGAGCCTGTTGGCAAGGTGCTGGCCAGTGCCATCGCCAACGCTGAGCACAACGACAAGCTGGACCGCGAGTCGCTGGTCGTCGAGGGCGCTTGGGTGGACGAAGGTCCGACCCTGAAGCGCATTCGGCCCCGTGGCTTCGGCCGGGCCTTCCGAGTCACCAAGCGTACGAGCCACATCACCGTGGTCGTCGCGGAGCGCTCGGGCGCCTCGTCCAAGACCAAGGAAAGGACCCGATAGTGGGGCAGAAGGTTAACCCGCACGGGTTCCGCCTCGGCATCACCACCGACTTCAAGAGCCGGTGGTACGCCGACAAGTCCTACAAGGACTACGTCAAGGAAGACGTCGCGATCCGGCGGATGCTGACCCGCGGCATGGAGCGCGCGGGCATCTCCAAGGTCGAGATCGAGCGCACCCGCGACCGCGTCCGCGTCGACGTCTACACCGCCCGGCCGGGCATCGTCATCGGCCGCCGCGGCGTGGAGGCCGACCGCATCCGGACCGACCTCGAGAAGCTGACCTCCAAGCAGGTCCAGCTGAACGTCTTCGAGGTCAAGAACCCGGAGGTCGACGCGCAGCTGGTGGCTCAGGGCGTCGCCGAGCAGCTGAGCAGCCGCGTGGCGTTCCGCCGCGCGATGCGCAAGGCCATGCAGAGCGCGATCAAGTCCGGTGCCAAGGGCATCCGGATCCAGTGCGGTGGCCGTCTGGGCGGGGCCGAGATGTCCCGCTCGGAGTTCTACCGCGAGGGTCGCGTGCCGCTGCACACCCTGCGCGCCGACATCGACTACGGCTTCTTCGAGGCCCGTACGACGTTCGGTCGCATCGGTGTGAAGGTGTGGATCTACAAGGGTGACGCTCCGGCGACCCGCGCCGAGCGCGAGGCGGCCCAGGCCGCGCAGCGCTCCGCCGGTGGCGGCGGCGGTGGCGGCGGTCAGCGCCGCGAGCGCCCGCAGCGCCGCCGTCGCGGCGGTGCCGGTGGCGGCCAGCCGCAGAACGCCGAGGCCAAGGCCCCGGCCGAGTCCGCTCAGACCGAGGGGAGCTGACCAGTGCTTATTCCTCGTAAGGTCAAGTACCGCAAGCAGCACCACCCTGACCTGCGCGGCAAGGCCAAGGGCGGCACGACCGTCAACTTCGGTGAGTTCGGCATCCAGGCTCTGGAGTCGGCTTACGTGACGAACCGGCAGATCGAGTCCGCTCGTATCGCCATGACGCGTCACATCAAGCGTGGCGGCAAGGTCTGGATCAACATCTTCCCGGACCGCCCGCTGACCAAGAAGCCCGCCGAGGTCCGCATGGGTTCCGGTAAGGGTTCCCCGGAGTGGTGGGTCGCGCCGGTCAAGCCCGGTCGTGTGATGTTCGAGCTGTCGGGCGTGCCCGAGGACATCGCCAAGGAGGCGATGCGCCGTGCCATGCACAAGCTCCCGATGAAGTGCAAGTTCGTTAAGCGGGAGGGGGAGTGATGGCGAAGTCCGTGACTGCCCAGGAGCTCCGCGACCAGTCCGTCGAGGACCTGGCCGAGAAGCTCAAGGAAGCCAAGGCCGAGCTCTTCAACCTCCGCTTCCAGGCCGCGACCGGTCAGCTCGACAACCACAGCCGACTGCGCACGGTCAAGCGCGAGATCGCGCGGATCTACACGATCATGCGCGAGCACGAGCTGGGGATCGCCCCGCTGTCTGGTGAGTCGGCGCAGGAGTCGAAGGAAGCAGCCGAATGAGTGAGAACCAGAGCGAGGCTCGCAGCGACCGCAAGGTCCGCGAGGGCTACGTCGTCAGCGACAAGATGGACAAGACCGTCGTCGTCGAGGTCGAGGACCGTGTGAAGCACGCCCTCTACGGCAAGGTCATCCGCCGTACGACCAAGTACAAGGCGCACGACGAGGCGAACTCCTGCGGCGTCGGCGACCGCGTCCGGGTCATGGAGACGCGGCCGCTCTCTGCGACGAAGCGTTGGCGCGTCGTGGAGATCCTGGAGAAGGCTAAGTAACCCCAGCCTGTC